>JAFSFN010000016.1 GCA_017435185.1 Clostridia bacterium
ACAAGGGAAATAATAAAAGAAACTCGAAAGCGTTTAGGCTTTAATAGCATTCGGCGACCTGTGCGGCGAATGCGTGGAAGTAATTGCGAAGCAATTCTGACTTTGCATGGGCAGCTGACCGTGCTGAAAGCACAAGCCGCTCATGAGAAAACTCGCTCAAGAACGAGTTCTTGAGCGAAAGCGGTAGCGGTATTGGTTTTCCGTCGCTTTTTTCAAAAGCGACCGGGGTATGGGGCAGAGCCCCATAGAATGTGGGGTGTGGGGTGGAACCCCATGTATTACCTCGCAAAAGAGGAATTCCTCTTTTGCGAAAGCGTAAGCACTACCTTTTCGGCGGCTTTCATTCCGTCCACGGCGGCACTGACTATACCGCCTGCGTAACCTGCGCCCTCGCCCACGGGGTACAGTCCTTTTATGTTGTTCGACTGCATGGATTCATCTCGGTTTATCCTAACGGGCGAACTGCTTCTGCTTTCGACGGCTGTGAGCGTCGCATCATACATATCAAAGCCTTTGAGCCTGCTTGCGAACGCTTTTATTCCGTCCGCAATGCCGTTTGCAACATAATCCGGAAGCAATTTATGCAAATCATACGGCACTGTGCCCGGTTTATATGTAGGCATTACTGCTGACGGCGGCATGGGCTTTTTACGATTCAAAAAGTCACCCACTCGTTCAAACGGCGCATTGGCATTTTTGCCGCCTGCCACATACGACAGGCGTTCAAGCTCTGCCTGATAATACATTCCTGCAAGAGGGTGGTCGCTTGCAAAGTCCCTGCTGTCCACCTGTACTATCACGGCGGCATTTGAGTTTTCAGCGTTTCGCTCGTGCTCGCTCATGCCGTTCGTTACAACCTGTTCACCGCCCGATGCGGAAGCTATTACCGTTCCACCGGGGCACATGCAGAAAGTGTACACACCTCTGTCGCCGCTCTTGCCCGTGAGCGCATACTCTGCCGCTCCGAGGCGAGGATGGGACATAAATTTGCCGTACTGTGCCTTATCTATAAACTCTCTCGGATGTTCTATTCTCACGCCGACAGCAAAGGGTTTTTGCGACATCTCGGCTCCTTTTTCCCAGAGCATGGTATAAGTATCCCTTGCGCCCTGCCCTATTGCCAGTATACAAGCGCTGCACTCCACTCTTTCACTGTCGTTGAGAACAACTGCAGTGAGTTTTCCGTCTCTATGCTCTATATCGGTCAGGCAAGTTGAAAACCTTATCTGTACACCCATATCCAGAAGCTGTTTTCTGAGCTTCACAAGCGCGATTTTAAGACGATCTGTCCCCACATGGGGTTTTGCCATGAAACGCACTTCTTCAAGTTCTGAGAGGCTTGAAAACGCTTCTATGACCTCTCTTGAGCGTTTGTCCTTTATTCTGGTGGTAAGTTTGCCGTCAGAAAATGCGCCTGCACCGCCCTCACCGAACATGACATTGCTTTCAAAATTAAGAAGTCCCGTTTTGAAGTATGTGTCCACATCATTTTGGCGTTCTTCTATTTGCTTGCCCCTGTCTATCAGAAGCGGTTTTATGCCGCACATGGCAAGCTCATACGCCGCAAACAGACCTGCAGGCCCCATTCCGACAACGACCACCTGTGCATCACAGTTTTGAAGCACCGTTCTTTCTCTTACCTCGTCGGCTTGCGCCGCTTCGATATTTGGGCGTGCTTTTTTCAGTATGTTCTGCTCGGTCTTTTTTGCAAGCATCGCTTCAACGGTATAGTTGAGGAATATATCGGATTTATTGCGAGCATCCACCGACATACGCACCGCTCTGAGCGAAACGATATCTTCAGGCTTAACAAAAAGCTCCTTTGCCGCTTTATTAAGCAGGGAGCTTTCGTTTGAATCTTCATTTAAGTGTAATTTGAGATTTTTGATTATGAGTGACATCAGCGTTCTTCTATCCTGACAGTTGCGTTCTTATCCGTGAGAACAGCCGCAAGCTCGGCGTATTTACTGTCTTCAAACTCGACTATTATCGGGCAGGTATGCTCTCCTGCATCAAGGCCCGTAAGATCAACATACAAACGGAATTTTGACGATGTCATTCCGTTTATGAGCGTTTTTCTGCCCGACACTACGACCGATGTATAGCTCGGCATCACGGTGGCTCTCAGACCGCTTCCAAGGCCCTCTATGCCTATTGTTTTAGCGGAATAATTTATCTGTTCCTGTATTTCGGTTATCGTGACATATATAGTGACAGCCGTTTCATCGATCGACCTGACGCCCTCGGGAAGCGTAAGCGGCACACTCTTTGTGATACTCTCTTTCGCGCCTGCAACATTTGTCGGAAGGACCGATATGGATGTAAGCTGTTCTTTTTCGCTTTCA
>JAFSFN010000115.1 GCA_017435185.1 Clostridia bacterium
AGTATGTTTCTCAAAGGTATGTTTCCCGGTCTTGAGCTTACGAATGATGACGGCGGCGTTAACATTCGCCCTTTGCCCATACTGAATCTTGACGACACGGGATTTTATGCTCCGCACACTTACCATCTTGATGCAAGATTTGAGATGGCATTCACACAGCCCCATGTTTTGGCTGATGCTATAATGCAGGCAATGAGCATGGGCAGGCGTGTTGTCGTTGAACATTTTGACCTTATTTACCCTTTCCTGCCCCAGAATGCACATCTTTTGATAGGCATAGGCGAAGAAATCATCATTACTCGTCCCAATTTGTTCGGGCCCGAGCCTGCCGAAATCACCAAGATAGTTTTTTCTTCTATAACATACAGACGCCAGGCGCACAGTGCCGAAGACCTTTGCGAATATTGTCTTGAACAGCAGGGCTTGACAGAACCGAGCTTTACACATTCCGACGTGCGTCACGGTTTCGTTCTCGGTTTCAGAGAGCATCCCAACATCGACCTCAAGCGTCTTCAGGAACAGATGGATGAACTCATTGCCAAAGATACGCCTATTTCGTTCTATGATGACGAGCACATACTCATAGGTGACCATCTGCACTACTGCACAGGTCCGCGTATGCATGTAAAGACTGCCGGCGAGATCAAGAACTTCCACGTCATGCAGGAGCTTCTGTGTGAGCCTATAACCAACAACTATCTGCTTGTCGGTCTTATCGGTGAAAATATTGAAGAGCGTCTTGACAAACTAAACAAGATAACGCCCTGACAGTACATTTATCGACTTGCAAAAGGTTTCAAGGCGGAGAAAAATCTCCGCCTTGTTTTATTTTAGCCGCATATCTGATTACTGCATCATGTTACCGCCGTTATTCATGCTGTTCATGTTGCTTTCTGCGTATGCGATCATGCGCTTTACCATTTCACCGCCGATACTGCCTGCCTGGCGTGCTGTTATATCGCCGTTATAACCCTGGTTCAAATTGACACCCAAGGAACCTGCAACTTCGCTCTTGAAATTCTGGAGCTTCTGCTTTGTGCTTTTGCTTGAACTTGACATTTCTTTTTCACCTCCGCTCATTTTTATTATTCACTTACATTCAGTTACTTGTTCATATTGCTTTCGGCAAATGCGATCATGCGTTTAACCATTTCACCGCCGATGCTGCCTGCCTGACGCGAAGTAAGGTCGCCGTTATCACCGGGTTTGAGATTTACGCCCAAAGAACTTGCGACTTCCGTCTTGAAGGACTCCATGGCCTGCTTCGATTCGGGAATAAGTGTACTGTTTCGTGACATCGTTTTCACCTCCTGTGCTCTTAATGTGCGTAATTCAACAAATTTTATGATTGAAATATATTGGCACTTTTGTATTTCAAAGGTGATACGATTTGCTTATTATAAGTTTTTGAAAAAATAATCGCCGTTATCCGATTATTTTGGTACGGCGATAAAAATAACGATATTGAGTAATATTAAAAGCGGAATTCCTATTTTGAATTTCAAATGTTTTGTTTTATGTCTGAAAAGATTCATGCCCAAAAAAGCACCCACTCCGCCGAAAAAAGCGGCAAGCAGCAGCAATGTGCGTTCACTTATGCGGCGTTTTTTCGCTTTTGCAAGCCATTTATCAACGCCCATTGCACCAAATGAGATGATATTAATTGCCACGGCCGCAATCATGAGAATTTTATCCATCGTTTTCAGTCTTCTGCAGGTCACGAGGCGGCAGACGCAGTCTGTCCCACATTCCGTATTTATGCGTATCGGCTATTGCTTTCATTATTCGCTGTTCAGGGTCTTTCA
>JAFSFN010000116.1 GCA_017435185.1 Clostridia bacterium
CCTGCGTGCATTAAGTATCTCTGTTTCGTTCTTAATTGCCTTTTTAAGCGTTGTCGGGTTCATCCTGTCAATTATATCGAAACGACACATTGCGGCTCTGCAGAGCCGATAATTGACCTTTTTGCGGTGCAGTAAAAGCATCTTGCAGCTTCCGTTATAATTTTTAAGGAAATCGTATATGCAATCGTAGGGCAATACCTTCACACCGAGCAGGAGCAAATGTGTCTTTACAGCGCCCGTTATCTTGTCCGCATCAACGAACAATAAAAGCTCATCCTGTGATATAAACACATACGAAAGTACTGCTGGCAGGCAGTGGATGTCATTGCCCCTTATATTCAAAAGCCATGCAATATCATCAAGCGCAGTGATAAGATGAGCATCGGCGCCGAGCTTTTTTATTTCGTCTCGGAGCCATTGTATCTTTTCTTCTGCGCTCACGCCTGCATATTTTATGTCGTGTATTATCGCCTTTTCCTTTGGCATTTCAGGCCTGCCCTCTATCCAGAGAGCACCGCCCAAATCGCAGTCATACAAAAGCCTTGCGTTCTTTTTTGCGAGTTTTAACGAGAGTGTGTCGGCAAATGACGCCGAAAAGGTCCTTCCGTCGCCTGCCGCTGTTCCGCCGTAAGGTACATTATCGGTGATAAAATCCGTAATTTCAGGAGTTTCTTTCTCACCTGCTTTGAAAAGCTCTATGCCGCTCCCTAAAAGCTCCTGTGCCGCCTGCAGATAATAGCGTGAATCGGTATATAAAACTGCTTTGTCGCAAGTGAGCACCAAAGTACCGTTTGAGCCCGTAAAGCCGGTGAGAAACTCACGCAACTTAAAATATCCGCCCACATACGCGCTTTGGTTATAGTCTGCCGAAGTAACGATATATACCGATATATTTTCTTTGCTCATCAATTCACGAAGAGCATTTATTCTCTGTTTTATCATGTGTGTACTCTTAATTATAAAAAATCAAATGTCATATAACCGTATTCTGCCGTAAAGCCGTCACACGATAACTTTCCCAAACAAAAGCCATCCGCTTGTGCAGATGGCCTGTTTTCTTTTTATTAAGGTCTGTATAAGCCGTTTTTTACTTCTTTGTCTCCTGAAGTTCTTCGGTCATTGTGTTTTCAACTGCCGAATCTTCAACGCTTGCGATAGCGCCTCTTGCAAACACGAGCTTTGCCTTGTCAGGGCCGACAGCTATTGTTACGATGTCTTCCTTAACGGCTGTTACCGTACCGTATATTCCGCCGATAGTTCTGACTTTGTCGCCTATCTTTATTGCAGCAAGCATTTCCTTTATTTTCTTTTCACGCTTGCGCTGGGGAATTATCATCACAGCAAACATTACTACCATGATGAGGATCAAAAAAATTGTGCCTCCGTAGGTTGAGAACCAACCTGACATAGCATCTGTTGTACCACTGGGCATACTGCTAACCTCTCTTAACCATAATATTTTAGTTTATATTATATTATTTGGAATTTATAGTCAAGGCACATACTCGCTTTTTACATTATTTTCCCAATTGTTTTGCCGATTTTAATGTGCGTTCGAGCATAATTTCGGCATATTCGGGAATTATCGACAAAAGTTCACTGCGCACTCTTTCAGGCAGTACCGCCTTTTGCATATCCTCATCTTTGAGTTTTATAATGCGCCGTATGGCTTCAAGCGATACGGCAGATACCTTTTCTATGTCTCCCGACACACAGTTTGAGCAGAGCGCGCCGCCCAAAGCAGGTGCAAAAGCAATTCTTGTTTGTTTTCGCATATCCCAGATC
>JAFSFN010000117.1 GCA_017435185.1 Clostridia bacterium
CAAGTGCGCCATATACAAAATACGGCCTGAGCATCCAACCGTCCACCTGGCACTGGAGTTCATTGTTTAATCCAGTGGTAGCCACCGTACCGTCTTTTTTCATAAATATCGCATGATTCGTACCGAGTGCGCACATTACGCCATCATTGACACCCATTATATCCGTGTCTATGGGAGCACAGTCAAAATATCCTATATCCGTCATGCAAGCAGACTTCATTTGGCCGGCATATATGTCTTCTATCTTGTGCCATCCTGCAACATTTATCTGTTCAAGGTCAAAAGAACCCACAGCATATGCTGTACCATCCTCTTTAAGTGCCAGCGTATGATATCTCGCCGTGTCTATCTTGACGACCTTCTCCCAATCGGAAACAAGGCACTGTCTGGACGAATTATCTCCCACAGCTACCACTGTACCATCTTTTTTCAGTGCAACTGTATGGTTTGCATCAGCGGCTATCATAACGATATCCGTCCATGCCGTCACATCGCACTGACCATAGCTGTTGTCGCCTGCTGCCACCACTGTGCCGTCATTCTTAAGTCCCACTACATGGGCATCACCTGCAGTTATCATAACAATATCTGTCCATGCAGCTATCTGACTTTGCAAAGTCTCGTCAAGACTTGTTGAATATGCCTTTCCTTCCCAAGAAGCACCGACCGTCATCGTATCGCTTGCATCTATATGTATGATCTTTTCCCAATCATCCACATTGCACTGACCGTTTTCATTATTTCCTGTCGAAATAAGCGTACCGTCACTTCTCAAGCCTACACTGTGCTTCTTGCCTGCCGCAACCATGCCGCAGCCGTCCGCCGAATAAATATCAAGCTCAAAATTCTGCACTATGGGTATCTCGGTAGTATTCGGATTGTTAGTACCCGCAGGCGTACAGCCTGCACAAGTCGAAACAGCAAGCGCCGCCGCCAAAAAGACCGTCAACCATTTTTTAAGCATATATTGACCTCCAAAAAGTACAAAAAACCTATTTTCAGTTCATGTTACCACAAATACGGATTTTTTGTAGAGCTAACAGCTCAAATTCCAAATAAATTAACAATGTATACATGACTTTGAAGCAATTTGGGGCAAAAAACAAGCCGTCGGGATTTTCCAACGGCTTGTAGGTGGTTAGTCGGTATATGGTAAATCTTCAAAATAGTAAGACGCACTGTGTCCTGCAATATCCTGAAAATACCTTGTTTCATTTTCTTCGACTACTATATATCCTTCTGTTTTCTCATCTGATGCAATGAAATACACTTTCTTTGTTTCGTTACCGACTGCCTTTGTTAAACAAATCTCTGTTCCCACAGGCAGATAACTGTTTGTTTCTTTGTCGCCGTCAACTATTACCACCGGCAGTTTGTTTGTCGTTTTAAGATTTTGCCACTCATTTGCCAAAAACTCATCCGTAAAAACCCATTCTTCACTGTCAATAACGGAAATAACTCCGTCTTTGAGCCTGTAATTACGCTTGCCATCCCTTGTTCCCAGAAGTTCTATTCTTTCGCTTATTACCAAAACACCATCATTATCAAGCCGCACAAACATACCATCTAAATAATTTTCTTTTCCGCTATAATATTCATCAAAGTAGTATTTCTCCTCATAACATTCTATATTGCTTAATTTACTATTATCATAACTTACAAAATATGTTCTGTTGTCACTATACCAACCCTCGCTGCTTAACGAAACAATCAATGTCTTCTTTTCCGAGTTTTCATGTATCTTTGCTACACGCACATCACCAGCATAGCCGTGTTCTGATACATACTCGGTTGTCGTACCATCATTGTTATTTACCGTTATCTTGATTTTGTCATATCCAAAATCAGTCGGCTTTATTTCAAATGATACCGTTTCTTCTTTTCCGTCTGCATCAAGGTCTATTTGGTAATAAACGCCTTCTATCAATTCTATAAAATCATCGTCGCTGTGTATGCCGTTAGAATCCTCTGCCACAAACGGAATACCTTTTTCTTTCGCATAAGTTTCGGCATATGAACCACTTACGCCGTAGATGGTGAGATTATCGCAACCGTTAAACACATCACGTTCTATTGAAATCACGCTTTCAGGAATCGTTGCTTTTTCCAAGTTTTTACAATCGGAAAACGCACATCTTCCTATTTCAGTTACACTATTCGGAATAGTTATACTTACTATTGTTGAGTTATAGAGAAAAGCTTCTTTATATATGCCCTTTACAGGATAACCCTTAATTTCATCAGGTATAGTAACAACAGCATTAGTGCCTTTGTAATCTATTATAATCGCGTCGCTGTCATCAACCCTATATATAAAATCATTTTTGTCTACAGCTCCATCAATATTAATAAAAGTTATCCCAAAAATGTGTGCATGCGCTTCCGCATAGGATCCTTCCTGACCATATATAACAAAATTGTCGCCATTACCACCAAATGCTGCTTTACCTATTGTAGTTACACTTTCAGGAATCGTTACACTAATCAATGCACCACAACAATTAAATGCATAATACCCAATTGTAGTTACGCTGTCTGGAATTGTTACATTTTTTATCACATCGCAATATTCAAAAGCAGACTCTTCTATTATTGTAACCGGACATCCCTCTATTTCAGACGGTATTGCAATATTGCCGCCTCTTCCTTTATAACCGGTTATAGCAACATAAGAGTTATCTATTATGATATATTCAAAATCATCTGCATTTATAGAAACACCTCCGCCATCTATCATTTCAAGTGCCTTTTCTGCAGATATTATGCAAGTGTTATCGGTATAAGGAATGACGATTTCAGCACGTGGGAGAGCATCGCCAACATTCACAATAAAACAAACGCCTTCTCCGGTAAGAACAAACGGATTATTCATAAATTCTATAGAAACATCAGGTTGTCCTAATTTTTCTTGTGAGCAGTAATAACTCAAAACCTTGCATATCTGTTCTTCTGTACCTTTAATAAAGTCATGCGCAGTACATTCAGTGCCACTCTTCAAATCATATGTCATAGTGGTCTCATTATGATAAACATGCGCACCGCCCCAATGCCAAAAAATATTCGTCTGCATCAAAGAAATAAATCCTTTTTCATTAAAGGTCACTTCAATTTCATAATTATCGAACCAATCAGAGTTACCGCCGCCATAGTCATTAAAAACTTCTTGCGCAGTATCATACCCGCTCACATAATCACGTGATTCATACTCTTCTATCAACTTTGCAAACTTATCATTCAACATATTTCCTACAGTCGAATCATCTGTAAAGTACGGATAATTGATTGTAGATGTTTCCACCACGGTACCATCTTTTGCTAAGTACTCAAGGTGTTCCTTACGCATTTCGTATTTTAAGCCGTCGGAACTATTATTTATTTCCTCTCCATCACCACATTTAACAATACCAACAAGCGTAAGCGCTTCGCCGTCAACCGTAACCTCGGTTTCAACTGTTATGCGCTCTGTTTCTGCGCTTGCCTGTTTGGGAGTAAGGCCGAAAACGCCGCCTGCAAGTACAATGCAAAGAACAATTGAAACAAGTTGATTTACAGCCTTATTTCTGATTTTGAACATAACAACTATTGCTGCCGCTGTAAGCGCAACTACTGCCAATGCTATCATGAGCGCTATCGCAAAACTGTCACCTGTTTTGGGAGCGCCCACCGCTTCGACCTCATAGACCGTTATGAGTTCTGCCACTGCACCCGCTTCAAGCGTTTCGAGTTCTGCCTCGGTTTGGTAATTATCGGCAAGGTCGTAACCCTCGGGTACAACATTTTCCAAGGAGACATCTTCGACTGCGCTTTCGCTATTGTTTCTGACCGTCAATGTTGCCGTTATTTTTTCTTCGGACGTATATTCAGCCTTATCCGCAGTTAGTGTCACTTCAAGACCGTTCTGCTCAAGCGCTGATGCAAATACAGGTACAGCCATTACTGCGCCCATGCATAAAAGCATTGACAACAAAGCCGCAAAAATTCTCTTCTTGGTTTTCATGCGTTTCTTCTCCTTTGTCTCTTTTATTCTTGTAATGTAACATTTATTTAATTTTTTTGCATTATCATTTGTTAACAAACTCCATGTTTTTTTGCCATTTTGCAAATAAAAAAATGCATCGGTCTTCCGATGCATTTGTTTATTGCGTTGATTTGTTTATTGCTTGGATTTTTTAAGCTGTGAAAGCAGTATTGCGGCAAATATAAATACGCAGCCGAATATTTCTTTTAATCCGAGTGATTCGCCCAATATAAATGCGCCTGCCAATACGGCAAACAAGGATTCCGACGAAAGTATGAGCGATGCCGCGCTTGCCTCTACCTTTTTCTGTGCAAGCACCTGGAAAGTGTATGCCACACCGCATGAAAGAATACCCGAATAAAGCAATGCGGGAGCAACGCTCAGCACAGCGTTAAAATCAATATTTTCAAACAAAAATGCTCCGCCAAGCGCAAGTGATCCGGCGGTAAAGAACTGCGCACAAGAAAGGATAACACCGTCAACCCTGTTTTTCTTGCTGTTTGCACGCTCTATGGCCATTATTTGAAAAGCAAAAAATATCGAGCACGCAAGCGTTATCAGGTCACCCCTTGAAATAGTCAGATCTTCTGTTCCGTATATACAAAGCAAATACAAGCCGACAGCGGTAAGCAAAACGCCCACCCAAACATTCCAACCGACTTTTTTCTTAAACGCTACTGCGGAAAAAACAGGTACGAACACAACATATAACGCCGACAAAAACGCCGATTTGCCCGCAGTCGTAAACTCTATGCCCACCTGCTGAAGCACGGTGGCAAGAAAAAGGAAAACACCACACAAAACGCCCCACCTGACGGATTTTCTCACATCGGGAGCCTTATATGTATCAACCTTGCGCCCTCTTGCGTGCATCATCCATATCACGGGCAACAAAACAATGGAGCCGAGCATCGTGCGCACACCAATGAACATAAACGGCCCGACCACGCCCGAGCCAACTTTTTGCGCCACAAAAGAACCGCCCCAAATTATCGCAGCCGTACAAAGCATCAATGCTGCCGTTATGCTGTTGTTCTTACTTTTTGTTTCCATCTTTATTCCCTTTTGTTATGTATAACTTTTGTCATTATACATCACTTTATTCATTCATTCAAGTAATACAAAATAATATATTCTTATCATTTATAATAACCAAAAATCACAATAAAAAGCCGAGAAAGTAATCGCCCTCTCGACTTTATATTATTATTGATATTTAAGGTTGTTGTATGTCCTTATTTTTCCTTCCTCTGAGGCTGTAATCGTTGTTGATGTCATTACTCCAATCTGCCTCCAAAGGCTGACATGCACGAACATGGCTCACAGCTTTTGCAACCGATTCGTACAAAATTTTTGTGCCCTTCTCGTCAGCATTATAGTTCACCGCCCGATCTTGGTGTATTCCGTATTGAGCTGCCGTTTCGACCGCATCCATATTTGCACCAACGAACAAAAACTCCCAGCCATATTTTTCCTTTTGACGCTCAATCATATTTTTCACCTGCTCAGCTTTATAACGGCGGCTTGCATTTTCAAGGCCATCAGTCGTTATCACAAACAGCGTATGTTCCGGAACATCTTCTTTTCGAGCATACTTGTGAATATTGCCTATATGGTGGATGGCTGAACCTATCGCATCAACCAACGCAGTACAACCCCTGACCGTATAATCCTTGTCCGTCATCTTGGGAATGTCTTGCAGCTTAACACGGTCATGCAGTACTTCACTTTCATTGTCAAATAATACCGTTGATACATAGCAATCGCCGTCCTGCTTCTTTTGCTTTTCAATCAAAGAGTTAAAACCGCCGACTGTGTCACTTTCAAGTCCTGCCATAGATCCGCTTCTGTCCAAAATAAATACGAGTTCTGTAATGCTGTTTTTCATAATAAATAACCTCTCTTTCTTTTTCTGTCTTGATTCTACATAAAAGAAAAAGAGGTGCGGTCGCCTGCGAAGCGACAAATTTCCTACATTCCGAGCAAGGCTTGGTCGAATGCAAACAAAGCTTCATTTATTTCGAAGATATTGTAATTTCCTGTACTTATAAAATATTCAATAATGATATCGAATTTGTTGCTGTGAGAAAGGGCAAATCCCGCTTTTTTGAGCATTTCCTCAGTTTCTTCAAGCGAAAGTTCCAAAGATATAGCACAAGCTATGGCCGTAGGCTTGCTGGGCTTATAATGTAAGTCACTGCGAATTTTCGAGAACAGCTTGCGGTCAATATTTGCCTTTTTGTAGCACTCAGCATCGGTCATACCCTTTTCATCTATTTTGCGAAGCAGCATTTGAGAAAAGCTTTCATCTATGTGCTTTAGCCTTAAATCCAGCTCGACATCTTCCATGACTGCGCGGCTTTCGCAAACAGCATGCGGCACGACATACTGCATCGGCATATTCATGCGCATACTCTCTCGGCGATAGTCGGTATGCTCATCAACATAATTGTCGTCTATGTACTCGGCAATATCGGCAAACAGCTTTTCGCTTATCTTATAAGCTGCTTTATCAAAAATTACGATGTAGATGTGCATCTCATTTTCAAGCAGGAAGTCACTTATAACATCTACCGCAACTTTCAATGCCTGATCTTTGGGATAACCGTAAACGCCTGAAGATATAAGCGGGAATGCAACTGTCTCGCAGTCATGCTTTTTCGCAAGTGCCAAAGACTCTCTGTAGCAAGATTCAAGCATTGCTTTTTCGCCATGCTCTCCGTCCTGCCAAACAGGTCCCACAGTATGTATCACATACTTACAAGGAAGCTTATATGCTCCTGTGATTTTTGCCTTTCCCGTATCACAACCGCCGAGCGTTTTGCACTCTTCAAGCAGACCGCTTCCTGCGGCACGATGAATACAACCGTCCACACCGCCACCGCCCAAAAGTGAAGTATTGGCGGCGTTGACAATGGCATCAACCGTCATTTTTGTTATATCGTTTCTTACTATTTCAAGCGGCATCTTCTTATCTCATCCATTCTTTCAAGAAAGTATTTTTAGTGTACAAAAAAGCATGTAATATGTAAAGCTGTATATGTTACGAGGGGCACTGCCCCTCATACCCCGGTCGCTTTTGAAAAAGCGACGGAAAACAAAAAGGGGTTATTAAATCAAAACCACCAGTTGAACTGGTGGTTTGCACAGCCCCTATAAGGGG
>JAFSFN010000118.1 GCA_017435185.1 Clostridia bacterium
ATATCCGCACTGATATTCAAGGAGATACGTTCACGCCTAGGTTTTTTGATAGACGTGGGGCTTGATTACCTTACTTTATCAAGAAGTGCATCTTCTCTCTCGGGCGGCGAGGCACAGCGTATTCGTTTGGCGACACAGATAGGCTCGGGGCTTGTGGGCGTGTTGTATGTATTGGACGAACCGAGCATAGGTTTGCATCAAAAGGACAATGCAAAGCTCATAAAAACATTGGAATCCATGCGTGATATGGGAAACACGCTCATTGTTGTCGAACATGACGATGAAACAATGCGTGCGGCGGACTGCATTGTGGATATCGGGCCGGGCGCAGGTGAACACGGCGGCCATGTTGTGGCTCAGGGCACCATGGAAGAAGTAATGGAATGCAAGGAATCTGTAACAGGTCAGTTCCTCTCCGGTGCAAGGAGAATAGAAATACCAAAAAAACGCAGGGAAATTACAGAGAAAAAACTCACCATAAAGGGCGCACGTGCAAACAATCTAAAGAATGTTGATGTTGATATTCCGCTTGGTGTGTTCACCTGTATAACAGGTGTATCGGGAAGCGGAAAGTCAAGCCTTATAAACGAAGTCCTTAAAAAACGCCTGCTGCATGATCTCAACAGAGCGCATACGGTTGGCGGAGATTGCGATTCAATAGAGGGAATTGCATATCTTGATAAGGTTATTGATATCGACCAGTCGCCCATCGGAAGAACTCCGAGAAGCAATCCTGCCACATATACCGGCTTGTTTGATTTGATACGCGAAGTGTTTGCCATGACTCCCGATGCTAAGATGAGGGGCTACGGAGGAGGCAGATTCAGCTTCAATGTTAAGGGCGGAAGGTGTGAAGCGTGCAGTGGTGATGGTATAATAAAAATCGAAATGCATTTTTTGCCCGATGTATATGTTCCATGTGATGTTTGCGGAGGAAAGCGTTATAACAGAGAAACTTTGGAAGTAAAATATAAAGGAAAAACGATAGCCGATGTGCTTGATATGACCGTTGAAGAAGCATTGGAGTTCTTTGCTCCGCTGCAAAGACTCAAAAACAAACTGCAGACGCTCTATGATGTGGGACTGGGTTATATAAAGCTCGGACAGCCTTCAACCACTCTGTCGGGCGGTGAAGCTCAGCGTGTAAAGCTGGCTACAGAGCTGTCGCGGCGTGATACGGGCAAAACAATCTATATACTTGATGAACCTACGACGGGTCTTCATGCGGCGGATGTTGAGCGATTGCTGGGAATACTTAACAGGCTTGTTCAATCGGGAAGCACAGTGGTAACGATAGAGCATAATCTCGATGTTATAAAGACTGCCGATTATATAATTGACCTTGGTCCCGACGGCGGCGACAGGGGAGGAAAAATAGTTGCCTACGGTACTCCCGAACAGGTAGCAAAAAATAAAAAGAGCTATACTGCGGCTTGTTTGCGTGAGATTTTCCAACAGCAGTCTAAATCGTGAAGAAGAAAAACAACATAAGTGCTTACAAATGGATAAAAATGGTGTATAATTAGAAAAAGCACTCTTGCTAACATTCAGGAGGTAAGGTTAATATGGCAAAAAGAAAACCCTCAGGCGCTGTAATAAAGCGTATGCCTCGTTATTACAGGCTTTTGAATATGATGAACGAAAAGGGTATAGAGTCTGTATCATCAAGCACACTGGGTGACAGGCTTGGGCTTACGGCATCCCAGGTCAGACAGGATTTTAACTGTTTCGGCGGATATGGTCAGCAGGGCTATGGCTACAATGTAAAAAAATTGTTGGCCGAACTTAGAAATATCCTTGCAATAGACAGGGAGCATACGGCAATAATCGTAGGTGCAGGCAATATCGGAAAAGCGATAACTCGTTTTGAAGGTTTGGCAAAAGAAAACATAAAAATACTTGCGCTTTTTGATGTCAATCAGGAAGTTATAGGCAAAACTATTGCTGACAGACCTATATATGATGTGAGCGAACTGGCAACCTATATAAAAGAGCACAATGTTGATATCGGCATAATTGCTGCGAGAAAGAGCGTAGCTCAGGAATTGGCAGATACGATGGCCGAAGCCGGCATAAGAGGCATATGGAATTTTGCTCCGCTTGAAATAAGCTCAGATGTACCTGTTGAAAATGTCCATTTTGTTGACAGCCTTATCACACTTACATACAAAATGGAAACGGAAGACGATAACGACGAAGACTAAAAATTAAAAACAACAAATTATGAAAAAGATGCTATGTGTTCATAGCATCTTTTTGTACATAATAGATTTCGAGGAGTTGATTAAATGCAAAAGGCGAGCATCGATTATAAAAAAATATTTGCTGTTTTGCTGACCACGGCTGTTTGCCTGCTTTTTCAGGGGTGTGCGGATACCAAATATGCCGATTTGAATTCGGCAAGGGAAGCAAATGCGATTATTGGTGAAAATATATTCATTGACGATGTTAAAGTTTCACGGATGAGTGTTGAAGAGGCTTTGAAAATGCTTGAAAGCAAGCATGAGGAAGTCAAAAAGTCAAAGTCTTTTACGCTGAGTACCGAGAACGGAAAAGTAAGTATAAGCGGAGCGGAGCTGCCGATAAGATTTAATTCTGAAGAAGTTGTACTCGAGGCTGTCAATATGAGCAAATACTGGCCGGAAAACAACGGCAGAAGAGAATTGTATACTTCTGTGACCATAGATGAGAATGAAGCAGTGAACGCGCTTGAAACGCTTACAGATGAGCTGAATGTGAAGGCAGAAAACGCCGTTGCGGAATATGATGCATCAAAAAAGGGCGGATTCAGATATAACGAGCATAAAAACGGACAGCAGATAGATCTTAAAGACGCCGCAAAAAAACTTGCTGTGTGCATATCGGAAGGCACAACCGAGATACAGGCACTGACTACAGAAACAAACGCAGAGTATACACTTGATAATGCAAAGAATGACAATGCGCTTGTAAGTGAGTTTGTGACTTCTTTTGCAGGGGAGACCTATTCAAAGCCCAACCGTGTATTCAATATAACAAAAGCGGCAGGGCTTATTGATGGAGTAAGGCTTGATGTCGGCGAAGAATTCAACATGAATCAAACTTTGGGAGACAGAAATTATGAGAACGGATGGAAAGAAGCAACAGGCATAAGGGACGGAAAATATGTCCAGGAATACGGCGGCGGAGTATGCCAGGTAAGCACAACATTGTATAATGCAGTGCTTATGGCAGACCTGGAAATAACCGACAGGTCACATCATTCATGGCCGCTCGGATATATTGATGTAGGGCGTGATGCGACGATAAGTACGGGCGGCCCTAACTTCAAATTCAGAAACACATCGGATGCTCCGATAACCATATCGGCTGCCACAGATGATAAAAACAAAACTGTTACGGTTAGGATATACGGACGAAAGAGCAAGGATTATTCCAGCATAACATTGACGTCAAAGCAAACGGATACACTCGAGGATCTCGGAAACGAGATAGTGGTTGATAAAACTTTGGCAAAGGGCAGTAAAAAGGTCGAAAGAGAAAGTCGTGTGGGCGTTGTTGCAAAGACATATAAGCAATATCGGGATGAAAACGGAAATATCATCAAAACCGAGCTTGTGGCAACGGACAAATACAGGTCGGTAAAGGGGCTTATATATGTTTCGGAAGATATGTATGATGATAGTGTTGCGGCGACAGGAAACGACATAGCGATTACGCAGGAAGAAAGTGTGCAGGACTGGACGGACTATTTCAGTGCTTTTGAGGAATAAGTATGGTTTTTTGTGATACACTGTGGTAAAATATCTCAGATATCGAATAATTCTGTACGGAGGAATAAAAATGAAAAAGTTAGTTATAGCTATAGCACTCGGCCTTGTATCGGTATTTGCTTTCGCAGGTTGCGGCGCAAATCAGACGCCGACGCCCCAGGGCGGAAATAATACCCAATC
>JAFSFN010000119.1 GCA_017435185.1 Clostridia bacterium
CGCCGGTATAAGGATAGCTGAAGAAATGGACGGCACTGAGCACAAGACCTCGTTTTGCCATCTGATATCCTGCAACGGGACTGTCTATACCGCCGGATATAAGCAGTGCTGCTCTGCCTGCAGTACCTGTGGGCATACCTTGTGAACCGGGAATTATTTCGGTATATACATATGCTCTCTCTCGTATCTCTACATAGACACCAATCTCAGGGTTATGTATATCGACAGACAAGTTCGAGAATTTTTGAAGTATATCGTGACCCAATTCACGGTTTATCATCTCGGAAGTCATCGGGAACGACTTGTCGCTTCGGCGTGAAAACACCTTGAATGTTGCTGCTTTGTCAGCAGGCAGAAGCGAGAACGCAGTTTCCTTTACGACATTATAATCATTCTCAACAGCTAAAGCCGGGCTTATTGAATGTACTCCGAAAACGCATGTGAGCTTTGAGATGGCTTCTTCAAGTTTATCATCGGTAACACCCCATACATATATTCTGCCCTGTTCTTTGCGTACTGTGGCATTCATGCCACGCAAAGCAAGTTTGATATTGTTGATGAGTTTGTTTTCAAAGAACGGACGATTGAGCCCTTTCAAGTGTATCTCGCCGTAGCGTATCAAAAGTACGTGTTCCAATTTTTTGTTTATCCTTTCATCTTCTTTTGAATCTTCTCAGCATGGGAATAATTTCTTCAAGAACATCGGCCGTTTTATTTATCTCGTCCAAAGTATTGAAGGGCGAAAAGCTGAAGCGTATCGCACTCTCCTGCCTGTTTTGAGGGAGTCCCATTTCCATGAGCACTCTGCTCTTGCCTTGTTTTTTTGCACTGCACGCTGAACCGGTGGATACATATATCCGCCTTTCTTCAAGTGCATGGAGCAAAACTTCGCCTCTGACTCCGATAAAAGAAACATTAAGCAATTGCGGTGCACTTTCATTTGTATCAGGGCTGTTCACAAAAACATTTTGTATCTTGCCTAGCCGCTTTTTAAGCTGAAGTTTGCATTCGTTCATATTTTGCCACAAACTTTCCCTTGACGCAACATAAAAAGAGACCGCACTGTCCATACCCATTATGCCGGGAGTATTGAGCGTACCCGAGCGCAGATTGCGCTCCTGTCCTCCGCCTGTTTGTCCTCCCGCAAATTTAATGCCCTTTCGCACATACAAAGCACCCACGCCTTTAGGACCGTGGAACTTATGACCGCTTATTGAATAAAGATCACAGTTTTTAACATCAAAAGGAACTTTCAGAAAGCCCTGCACTCCGTCTACATGAAGCAGCGCTCTCGGTGCTTTCAGTTTCATGAGTTTCCTTACGGCAACAATATCATTAACTGCTCCGGTTTCATTGTTGACCTGCATAATTGAAACAAAAGTCACATCATTATCCAAAATACTTTCAAGATAATTAAGGTCAACTTTACCGGAAGAATCTACTTTTGCTATTGAAAGGCCGGTATTCATGACTTTCTGCATTTCTCTTGCAACTTCATACACAGAAGGATGCTCGACTGCACTTACTATTATTCTGCCTTTTTCACGCATGGGAAGCAAAGAACCGTAAAATGCCATGTTGTTGCTTTCGGTTCCGCCTGATGTAAATATTATTTCATCACTGCTCGACGCACCCATTGCTGATGCAAGCCGCACACGAGCGGCATTTATATCTTTCTCACAACCCACCGCAGGTGAATATGCCGCACCTGAATTGAAAAAGCTGTCGCTCATATATCTGCGCGCCGTTTCAGCAGCAATATCCAATGTGCGAGTAGTTGCACTGTTATCCAAATAAATCATAGTTTTCTCTCCAAATTCTCATAAAGCCGTACAGATATAACACAGCTCTTTTTATTTTATTGTATGTTAAAAACAGCTTTATTGCTTATCATACTACGACAAAAGAATATTTGCATCATCTAAATCGTTCTGACGCATTATAACATATTATTAATTGCAGAGAACATTTTTCAACCCATTTATTTCACTATTGCTTCATAAAGTGGTATTGGTTTTTACTGCGATATGGGGTAAAATAAGCGCAGGAGTGTTTATACTTTATGATATTATGCGACAAATGTAAAACCAAAGAAGCGGTTATCCACCGCATCGTTATAACAAACGGCAAAAAGCACGCTCAGCATTTTTGTTCCGAATGTGCTTCACAGTCGGGTGTAATGGTATTCAAGCTGCCTACTTTTGCCGAGCTTGCCGATGATGCAAATTCGACAAACGCCGCTTTTGCCAAAAAATGTGTTTGCGGACACACTTTCGGTCAGTTCAAAAGAACAGGGGTTTTAGGCTGTGCAGAATGCTATAAAACCTTTGAAAGCGAACTTGCACCTGTTATCTCAAGTGCACAATTGGGCCGTTCGCAGCACCAAAACCGCAGTCTAAAAAACGATACTCACGACGATATCGCTTCGCTTCAGAAAAAACTGGATGAAGCCGTGGCAGCCGAAGAATATGAAGAAGCAGCTGTGCTTCGTGACAGAATACGTGCCCTTTCCCGTGATACACAGGAGGAAAAGCAATGAATCTTTCAGATGTTGTACTGAGCTGTCGTGTGAGACTTGCCAGAAATATAGATGGTTTTTCCTTTCCGTCAAAAGCGGACAAAACGCAGACAGAAGCACTTACCCAAAAAATAGTAGATGCCGCATCCGAGTTTGGAGATCTGCGACACATCAAAATGGCTGACCTTCAAATGAATGAAAGACAGCATTTTGTCGAAAAGCATCTTGCAAGCCGTGAACTCATAGTGTCTGACTCGTCTTCTTTGCTTGTAAATGATGCGGAAAATATTTCCGTTATGATTTGTGAAGAAGACCATCTGAGGATCCAGAGTATACTTCCCTCTCTTGATTTGCAAAAAGCTGATGAGATGAGTTCTGCTGTGGATAATGTTTTTTCGCAGTCACTAAAATATGCCTGGAGCCAAAAACTTGGCTATCTGACTGCATGCCCCACAAATTTGGGTACGGGCATGCGAGCATCTGCAATGCTCCACTTAACAGGGCTTTTAATAGCCAAGCAGACAGACTCGCTCTTTAGGCAGATTCAAAAGCTCGGAATAGCTGTAAGAGGCTTTTACGGTGAAGGCAGTGCTGCACTCGGAGGCATATTTCAATTGTCAAACCAATTTACCCTCGGTGCCTCGGAAGACGATATAATAACAAGTCTTGATCGTATTTTACGGCGAATAGCCGAGCAGGAAATGAGCATACGAACACTTCTCTATCAAAAAAACAAAACCGAAATGGAAGATGTTATCGGGCGATCTCTAGGGATTTGCAGGCACTGCAAACGCTTGTCCTATAACGAGTTCATGCAGCATATTTCAAACATAAAGCTCGGCATAAGCCTTGGTATAATAACTTTCATTCCCATGCAAACTGTTGATGATCTGCTTGTTCAATGTCAAACAGCTTCTCTCGTCTCACGGATCGGCAACCCCATTGACAAGAACAGCGAAAACATAGCGAGAGCAGAATATCTGCAAAAAAATTTATTTGATACGGAGAAAAACGCTTAATGGATTTTATAGATCGTTTCACTCAAGGTGCAAAGGGCGCACTTGCGCTTGCACAGCAAAGCGCAAAAGCCTTGGGGCACAACTATGTGGGCAGTGAGCATCTGCTCATCGGTCTTCTTTCCGACACGGACGGCACGGCTGCAAAAGCACTTGCTCAATTCAATGTAACCGCGGCTTTGGTTACCGAAAGAGTAAATGCGCTCATCGGTCCCGGAAACTATCACTTCACCGACAGTTTCGGCTATACACCACGAACAAAAAAAATATTGGAATTAAGTCTTTACGAGGCTAAAACCTTAAAGAAAAACTATATAGGCACAGAGCATATTCTTTTGGGAATAATCCGTGAGAGCGATTGTGTTGCAGTAAGAATACTGTTAGATCTCGGTGTTGATTTGAAAGTTCTTCACCGCATTTTAACAGGTGCACCGTCAAACAGACCCAATTCTGTAAATCAGGGCACAGCCAATGTTCAAAGCGAAGAAAGTGATACGCCCGTTCTTGACCAATATGGGCGTGATATAACTGCGCTTGCCCGCAACAGCGACCTCGATCCCGTTATCGGCCGTTTGGACGAAATACAGCGTATAATTCAAATATTAAGCCGCAGAACAAAAAACAATCCTGTTCTTATAGGCGACCCGGGCGTTGGCAAAAGTGCCGTGATAGAAGGTCTGGCACAAAAAATAGCAAGCGGTGAGATTCCCGAACTGCTTCGCAACAAAAGAATAGTTGCACTCGATATTGGGGCAATGCTTGCAGGTGCAAAATACAGAGGTGAATTTGAAGAAAGACTCAAAACCGCAATGGCCGAGCTTACTTCCAGCGGCAGTACCATTCTTTTCATTGACGAACTTCACACCATCGTAGGTGCAGGTGCCGCAGAAGGCAGTGTAGACGCATCCAACATACTCAAGCCTGCATTGGCACGCGGTGAAATACAAGTCATCGGAGCTACAACAATAGACGAATACAGAAAACACATTGAAAAAGATGCGGCATTTGCACGACGCTTCCAGCCTGTTACCATCGGTGAACCTTCAAGAGATGAAGCCGTAGCTATATTGTTAGGTCTGCGCGACAAATATGAAGCTCATCACAAGGCAAGGATAACCGATGATGCGATATATGCATCTGTAGACCTGTCCTCAAGATATATCTCCGACAGATTTTTACCCGACAAGGCCATAGACCTCATGGATGAAGCGGCCAGCCGTGTAAGGCTCGCAAGTTTTACCTCCAGTCCCGACATGAAGGAGAGCGAAAGCCGTCTTTCTTCGCTTTTGAAAGAAAAGGAAGAAGCCGTTACAAATCAGAATTATGAGCGTGCCGCCAAATTGCGTGATGAAGAACAGAAGCTGCGCAACGATATTGAGAAACAAAAAACAGATTGGGAAAACGCCCGTAACAACACTGAATGTATTGTAACTGAAAATGATATTGCCGAAGTGGTAAATGCCTGGACCGGTATACCCGTAACACGCCTGACAGAAGATGAAAGCGAACGTCTCCTCCACCTTGAAGACATACTTCACAAGCGTGTTGTCGGCCAAGATGAAGCTATATCCGCCGTGTGCCGAGCAGTGCGTCGTGCACGCGCAGGTCTTAAAGACCCTCGCCGTCCCATCGGTTCATACATATTCCTCGGTCCTACAGGCGTTGGTAAGACAGAGCTTACAAAAGCGTTTGCAGAAGCTATGTTTTCCGATGAAAACGCCATGATCCGTCTGGATATGAGCGAATTTATGGAATCTCATTCTGTCAGCAAGCTCATAGGCTCACCTCCGGGATATGTGGGTTATGACGAAGGCGGTCAGCTTACTGAAAAAGTTCGCCGGAAGCCCTATTCGGTCATATTGTTTGATGAGATCGAAAAAGCACATCCCGATGTCTTCAATATACTTCTTCAAATCATGGAAGACGGCAGATTGACCGATGCCAAAGGGCGTACAGTTGATATGCACAATACCATAATAATAATGACATCCAATGTCGGCGCTTCACGC
>JAFSFN010000120.1 GCA_017435185.1 Clostridia bacterium
AGTCGGCAAGGAAAAGATGGAAGTCAACATCTATAAGCCCGATGAGGAATTTACTCAGAAAGTGCGTGACTATTCAACCGATAAGGTCGAGTGGTCGCTCGATACATTTGACCGCAAAGAGCGTGAAGCAAGAAGTGAACAGGTAAAAGAAGAAGTGAAGGCATACTTTGCCGAAGAATATCCCGAATCGGGCAAAGATATCGACGCAATACTCTATACGCTCACAAAAGAGATAGTCAGAGATAAGATCATAAATCGCAAGATTCGTCCCGACGGCCGTAAGCAGGATGAGATCCGCCCCATATGGAGCGAAGTCGGAATACTGCCCCGTACACACGGAAGCGGCGTATTCACACGCGGTCAGACCCAGGTTCTTACAATATGCACTTTGGGCTCGATAGGTGATGGACAAACTCTTGACGGCATAAGCGATGAAGAATTCAAACGCTATATGCATCAGTACAATATGCCCCCGTACAGCGTAGGCGAAACTCGCCCGATGCGCGGCCCCGGCAGACGTGAGATAGGCCATGGTGCCTTGGCAGAGCGTGCGCTGCTTCCGATGATACCTTCCGAGGAAGAATTCCCGTATGCAATGCGCCTCGTTTCCGAAGTCATCAGCTCCAACGGTTCAACATCGCAGGCTTCCATCTGCGCAAGCACACTTGCACTTATGGATGCAGGCGTTCCGATAAAGAAGCCCGTAGCAGGTGTTGCAATGGGTCTCATTAAGGATGAGAGCAACGGCAATATTGCCGTATTGACAGACATCCAGGGTCTTGAGGACTTCCTGGGCGATATGGACTTTAAGGTGGCAGGTACTCGCGAGGGTATCACAGCTATCCAGATGGATATCAAGATAAAGGGCATTGATGAGCAGATACTCACTCGTGCACTTGAACAGGCACGCCTTGGCAGACTCTTCATTCTTGACAGAATGATGGAGACTATAAGCGAACCCAGAGAAGAACTTTCGCCCTATGCTCCGAGAATACTCCAGTTCACCATAGATCCCGACAAGATTCGTGAGGTAATTGGCAGCGGCGGCAAGACGATAAACAAGATAATAGCCGACACAGGAGTCAAGATTGACATCGAAGATGACGGCCGTGTATTCATCGCTTCGCCCGATCAGGAGGCAGCAGCCGAAGCAAAGCGCATCATAGACAGCATTGTTCGTGATATACAGGTTGGTGATGTCATACTGGGCAAGGTCGTTAATATTCTTCCCATTGGCGCACAGGTCGAAGTCAAACCGGGCAAGAAGGGTCTTGTTCACATAAGCAAGCTCGCAAATCACAGAGTAGAAAAGGTAGAAGATGAAGTTGCGGTCGGTGATGAGATACTTGTTCGTGTTATCGAGATAAAGCCCGACGGCAAGATAGACCTTACAAGAAAAGGCCTTATTCCCGAAAACTGAGCTTAAATATTCAACTTTAATGTATGAAAGCAAACGGAATTTCCGGTTGCTTTCATGCAGTATTAATCGACAATTATTTTATTTGAGCTAATTGCTTAACTTAGGTATCTAATAAGCGTTTGCTGAATATCATGGAATATCCTGAAAAAGTATTATTTGGAGGTATCCCATGAGAACACGAAAGCAAACGGCCGCTTCGGGCATAGTTGTGAATGTACTTATAATTACCATGATAGCGGCACTGTATTTTTCTACGAGCAGTGATGTTATGGTTCCTGCCGCTGCGGCAGATGTGTTTTATGCCCCTCCGATATATCGGGGACAGGCTGATGATGCTGTTGCTTTACAATTTGCTGTGGATTATCAAGCGTCTGCGCTTGAGGATATACTCGATACGCTCTCTCAAAACGATATAAAACTCACTTTTGCGGTGAGCGGAAAATGGGCGAGGGACAATGCAAAATTACTTAAACGCATTGTTGATGAGGGACATGAGGTAGCTACAATGGGCAATGACCACAGCAGTGACGGCAATTTGTCTTGGGTGGTCAGCGATGTTGAAAAATCGCTCGATACTGTTGAACTTATCAGCGGCACACGACCCACATTGTACTATTCGGGCGAATACAGAAGTATTCCCGTGTCCTCATATGCGGCGGAAAAACTTGATCTTACGCAGGTGCTTTGTACCGTTGACTTGCTTTGCGCAAGGGGCAGCAGTGCCGACATTATCCAAAGGTTTGAGAAAGTTTGCGAGCCTTCAAGCATAATACTGGCGCAACCCACCAAAGCTATGAGTGAGTCATTGGATGACATCATAAAAATATTAAAATCGAAAGGCTTGTCGGTCACAACGGTGAGCGACATTCTGTGAGAAAAATGCTTAAAAGATATGTTCTGAAAAACGGTATAAGAGTAGCGGCGCAACAACTCAAAGAGTTTCGCTCGGTGTCCATCGGCGTGTGGATAAAGGCAGGCTCGGTCTATGAAAGTGAAAAAGAATACGGAATATCCCACTTTATAGAGCATATGCTCTTCAAGGGCACAAGCCGCCGCAGTGCGGCAGACATAGCTTCACAAATGGACGGAGTGGGCGGCAATCTCAACGCATTTACAGCAAAGGAATGTACCTGCTATTATGCAAAAGTTACGGACAAGCAGTTACCTTTGGCTGTTGACATACTTGCCGATATGGTCAAAAACTCCGTGTTTGATGAGGCGGAGATGGAGAAAGAAAAGGGCGTTGTATGCGACGAAATACTCATGGTCGAAGACAGCCCCGAAGAATTGGTGCATGATCTGCTTTGCGCCGAAGTATATAACGGCACACCGCTTGCTTCACAGATACTCGGAAGCGAGAAAAATGTGCGTTCTTTCACGAGAAATGATATATTGTCATATATGGCAAGACGCTATATGCCAAACGATATATTGATAGCCTGCGCAGGCAATTTTGATGAAGCACAGCTCATAGAACTGCTTGAAGATGCATTTTCGGGCTATGGTGAGGGAAGTGCCGATGTGTGTGAAAACATTGTGTACAATAACGGCGGCAGATTCTCGCATATTAAAAAAGACATCGAACAGGCGCATATCTGTTTGGGTTTCCCGGGTTACTCCCTTTGTGAGGACGATCAGTTTGCGATGCTCGTGCTCAACAATATAGTCGGCGGCAGTATGAGTTCACGCCTTTTCCAGACGATAAGAGAAGAGCGAGGGCTTGCATACTCGGTATATTCGTATCCGTCGTCATACACGAGCACAGGCTATTTTGCGCTCTATGCAGGCACCGGCGAAAAGCAGGCAGCAGAGGTCACAAAACTCATGCTCGATGAGGTTGAAAAGGTGCTCAAATGCTCGGTTACAAGTGATGAACTGATTCGAGCAAAGGAACAGTTCAAGGGCAGTTATATACTCGGTCAGGAAAGCACATCGGCAAGAGCTAACTCAATAGGCAAGTCCGAACTTCTGCGTAACCGCACATATACCGAGAGTGAAGTTATGGAAAAGATAGAAAAAGTGGATATGGCGGCAATGGAACGCATAATCCCTTATATATTTGACTTCTCGCGCATGAACGGTGCGCTTGTCAGCCGAGATGAAAAAGGTGCTCAAGAAGTAAGAAAACTTATTTGCAGAGGCAATTAAAATGGATAAACTCGATATAATATTCCAAATGCAGAAAATGCTCGATGATGACATAATCGAGCGCCGCAAGCTGCATGGCATATCTCGTGAAGAATGGATACAGAAAGAAATACTTGCCATCATCTCGGAGCTTACCGAGGTGATGGACGAAGTGAACTTCAAATGGTGGAAAAATCCCAAAGAGGTCGATGAGGCGTCACTGAAAGAAGAAATTATAGACGTGCTTCACTTCTTTGTAAGTATGTGCATTAAAGCCGGATTAACAGCGGACGAGCTGTTTGAAATCTATAAAGCAAAAAATAAAGAAAACTTTGACAGACAGTACGGAAAAAGCGAAAAAAAGGGTTACGAGGTACAGTAGAACGATATGGCAAGGCGCAGAGTAAAAACAAGATTCTACGCATTGATGACGGCGTTCATTATCATCATAATAACCGTTGTAGTGCTCGTGTCAAACGGAGGCGGCGGAACAACGCTTGAAAACGGTTATATCGAAACGAG
>JAFSFN010000121.1 GCA_017435185.1 Clostridia bacterium
ATAGTTCGCTCATGAAAAACTCGCTCAAGAGGACTTGCCTCTTGAGCGAAAGCGTTAGCAAAAGCGTTAGCAAAAGCGACCGGGGTATGGGGTGGAACCCCATAATTAATTATTTACCGCAGCACTTTTTGTACTTCTTGCCGCTGCCGCAGGGGCAGGGGTCGTTACGGCCGATTTCCGCTTCTTTGCGGTATATCTTGGATTCGCGATGCTCGACCTTTATCTCGGCTCGGCGTTCACTGCTCAAAACATCGTCCCACTCATCGAGTTCATAGAGCCATTCGGCTTTTGCTTCGAGCATATTGAAGAAGAGCTTTTCAAAGTCAACATCGAGAGCTATCTCGGTGTCGGATTCGATGCTGTCAAGGTCAAGTTCTTTTTTCAGGCTGGTGTTGATGCCGTCGAGGAAGCCGAGAAAAGTGACTTCGTCCATATTGAATGTGGGAGCAAGTTCTGATATCTTGCCGCTGAATACGGTTTTATGTGAGGCAAGTATCTTTTTGTAGTTTTCTGTTTCGAGGTCAAAATATGCCTCCCAGAACTTCACTGTTTCCTGTTGGGGACGCTCTGCGTCTGCCAAGTCACGCCATTGTTGAAATAAACTCATAAAAATCTCCTTAAAGTTCGTCAGAACTGTATTTTCAATTGTATTTTACTTCTTGATTATCTTTGCGCCGCCGCTTGCCTTTTCGAGTATATCGGAGGCATATGCGAACGAGGATGCCTTTTTCTGCTCAAGCGCCTTGAATGAGTTGTCTATTATGCCGTCGAGCAGTTTGGAAAACGGTATGCCCATTGGCTCAAAGAGATAGAATGCGAACGAGCCGGGAATAGTGTTTATTTCGCCGACATAGACCTGATTGGTCATGCGGTCTATCATGTAGTCAACACGCACGACACCTTTACATTCAAGCATACGGAATATCTGTGCCGTATAGCCCTGAATGAGCTCTGTCATCTCGTCGGTTATCGGTGCAGGAACGCTTCGTGAAAGGCTCTTCATGCCTTTACTGCCGCTGCCGCGTGTATACTTATCTTCGAAAGAGAGGAACTCTGTCCAGCTCTTGGGCTGTTCGCAAAGCGAGGTGGTAACCGTTCCGTCAAAACCCATGCAGGCGCAGTTGATCTCGGTTGGGCAGTCAAGGCCTTTTTCGATGAGTATGCGCCTGTCATACTGAACAGCGACTTCCATTGCTTCGATGAAGCTGTGTCTGTCCGTTGCCTTGTTTATACCGATTGATGAGCCCAGGTTTGCAGGCTTGATAAAGAGGGGATAACCGATTTTTTCTGCTTCTTCGATTATGGGATCACGGTTTTCGAGCCATGCACTGCGATAGCAGTATGTGCCGTCAAGCACCGGCAGACCCATGCTCTTGAACACAGACTTCATGATTATTTTATCCATACCCACTGAACTGCCCACGAGTGAACAGCTTGAATAGGGGATATCTGCAAGCTCAAGCAAACCCTGAACCGAGCCGTCCTCGCCATGCATACCGTGGATTGCAATTATTACGCAGTCGAGCTGCTGTACCTTTTGTGCTTTTGAAAAAAGGCCGCTTGTGGGGAGCGTGTACAAGCCGTTCATGCCGGGAACAGGAGGGAGTATTACCTTGGTGAGACCGTTCATATCCTCCTTGAATGACTTGTATGTATCAATGTTTTTCAAGGGCTCGCCTATGAACCATTCACCCTTTTTTGAAACATAGATGGGGAATGGAGAATATTTCTTTTTGTCGAGATTTTCAAAAACCTGAAGTCCGGTTATGATGGAAACATCGTGCTCGGCACTGCGGCTTCCGAATATAACGCCAACATTTATCATGACTTTGTCACCTCATTTTTTATCATTCTTCATAGTTATCGGTCAAGTCGTTTTCAAACAGGACAACACAGCCCGGCTCGGTGTAGGTGGGCAAAAGCGCCGTCGCCTCTTTAAGACTTGTAACTTTTACTATATTCTTTTCATTAAAGCCTTCGTCTATAAGTCCGTTATAGATGGGCTCAATATGCGATTTGCCGACAAGTATTGCAATGTCGGTGCTTTCCGCCATGGTGCGGCCGAATTCGTAGTTGAGCTGTTCTTCTTCTTTGCCAAGCTCGACCATGCCCGGAGTTATGATTATACGCTTGCCTTCAAAGGCTTTCAAGACCATGAGCGCTTCTTTTGAACCGATGGGGTTTGAATTGAACGCATCATCAATAACGGTTACAGGCCCTTTTATGAGCTGGAGTCTGTGTTCGACACTTTCCATCTTGGCAATGCCTGCGGCTATTTCTTCAAGTGTCATGCCCAGTCGGTAGGCACATGAAGCGGCGGCAAGTATGTTCCAAATGGACGGACGACCCAAAAGCGCAGTCGTGCAGACGATGCTCTTATTGTCGGCCGTTTTGAGCGTGAATGTCGAGCCGTCACCGTTGACCTTGATGTTTTCGGCACGCATATACAGGTCATCGCCTTCGGTGCCGAAAAGATATTTTTCTTTTAATGTGCAGTCTTCATACATATGACGGCAATATTCATAATCTCCGTTAAAGAAGCATATGCCGTTTTCGCTAAGACCGTGTACAAGCTCTGCCTTGGTGTTTACGATGGCTTCAATCGAGCCGAATGTTTCAAGATGCTGTTTTCCGACTGAAGTGACTATGCCGATATCGGGGCCGACGAGGTCGCAGAGCTCTGCAATATCGCCCTTGTATCTTGCGCCCATCTCGGCGATGAATACATTGTTTTCGGCGGTGAGATTCTCACGAACTATGCGTGTTACGCCCATGGGCGTGTTAACACTGCCCGGTGTAAAAAGAACATTGAATTTTTCGGACAAAAGTGTGCCCAGAGCGAATTTTGTGCTTGTTTTTCCATAGCTGCCCGTTATGGCTATCTTTTTAAGGTCAGTTCTTGCTTTTAATATTTTTTTAGCGTCGTTATAATACCACTTTTTGACTGAATATTCGATCGGGTATGTGATGAGGTATGCCAAAAATACCGTGAGCGACATGAATGTGCCGGGAGCATAACGCACCACATTTGACAAAATAAAGCGGAGCCAATTTATGCCGTTGCCCGTGTAGGAATAGGGGGCAAAGAAATTGAGCGAGAAAAGGAAAGTTACGGCAAAGAGCGCACATGCAAGGCGCTTTACTCTGCCCGTTATAACGAGGGGTTTCTTTGCAGTGCGTCTTTTGTAGGCATAATATACCGCAAAAAGCATGAGCACATAGAGAATATCGGCTAAAACACGGCAAATGACGGCAACAGTAGGCAACTGCGTATCAAAAAGTACCCAGCCCACTCTGAGAAGAATGGCGCTGGTGCCTATTGAAATATAAGGGAATACCTCAGCCTTGAGATGCTTGAGTACCCATTTAAGATACATTTTGCCCTGATAGCTCTCAAGCTGAAGCATGTGCACTAAATTAAGCGAAGCAAATACTGCGCTTATTGCTGCTATCACTGCGAAAATATAGTCGAAATACTGCATTAAAAACTCCTGTTACTGCATAAATGCGCTCAGTATAGCGCAAAAATGAGGATAATTGTCGGCATACGAGAAGTGCCCCGCACCTTCTATAACGGCAAGGCCGCTGTTTTTTATGCGCTTTTCCATGCGCTGTGCCATGTAAAGCGGTGTCGCATCGTCCAAACTGCCCCAAATAAGCAGGGTCTCGTTTTGGATATCGGGCAAAAGCGGGTCAAGGTCTAAGTTTACTACCTTCACAAATGTGGCACGCATTACGCCCGAAAGCGCACGATAGTCCTCACTGCCTGCGTTCTTCTGCCTTTCGCTTATTTTGAAAAGTCTGTCAAAGAGCGCAATGCGGCTCAGTTTTTTGCCTAACTTGTATGACCATGTGCGTATATAATACGCAAGCGTGCGCTTTTTGCGGATGCCTGCCGCATCGACCAGGATAAGGCGAGAAAACAGCTTCGGGTCATGCGACGCAAGATAAATGGTGACACGACCGCCGAATGAGTGGCACACCACATCACAACCGCGGATGCCGAGCTCTTTTATGAACGCTTCGGTCATGGCGGCATACTCGGGAACTCCCCATGGCTCATTCGGCGCTTCGCTCTTGCCCATGCCGGGAAAGTCGAGAGCAATGGCTTCATAGCCCAGTTTTTCAAGCTGATTCATTATAGGACGCACCGCATCAACGCTTGCGCCCCAGCCATGAAGAACTAAAACGGGCTTTTTGTCACTGCCGCCTTGGCGTTCATAATAAATTTTGACACCGTTTATTTCGGTCTGCATATAAGGATCACCGATTATTGTTATTTACAGATTCGGCAAAATATTACTGCTCAAGCTCGGATGTGCAGTGATGGCAGCGTGTTGCGTCATCTGCAATTTCCTGCTTGCAGTAGGGGCAAAGACGAGCTTCTTTAACTTCAACCACAGGCTCGGGTTTACGCATTTTTGCAATAGCTTTTACCATCAAGAATACGAAGAATGCTATGATGAAGAAGTCAAGCACTGTCTGAATGAATGCCCCGTACTTGAAGCATGCCGCGCCGGCTTCTTCAGCGGCGGCAAGTGTAGCGTATGTGTTGCCGTCAAGCGCAACAAACAAATCGGCGAAATTGGTGCCGCCCGTGAAAAGGGAGATGAGCGGCATTACCATATCGTTGACGAAAGATGTGGTTATCTTGCCGAATGCGCCGCCTATCATAACGCCGACTGCCAAATCTACGATATTGCCTTTGAAAGCAAACTCCTTAAAGTCTTTCAAAAATTTTGCCATAGTAAGCCTCCAGAATAATTATTACCACATATTGTATCATTTCTCACGCTCAATAACAACATGTTCATGACAATAAAAATTACTTTTTTCTCTTTTATATAGTTATGTTATAATAACTTTATGAATGATTTGAAGCAATTACCCATGACAAAACAAGAACTTGGCGGCGAGGCTGATTTTGTTATAATCAGCGGCGACGCCTATGTTGACCACCCTGCTTTTGCAGCGGCACTTATAGGGCGTGTGCTTGAAAACGAGGGCTACAGTGTAGGCATAATAGCCCAGCCCGATTGGCACAGTGCCGATGACTTCAAGCGCTTCGGCAGACCGAGGCTTGCGTTTTTGATAGCACCCGGCAACATAGATTCCATGGTCAACCACTATACCTGCGCTAAAAGGCGGCGCAGCAGCGATGCATACACCGAGGGCGGCGTTATTGGCAAACGCCCTGACAGGGCGGCAATAGTGTATTCAAATCGTGCAAGGGAAGCGTATAGGGGCGTTCCGATAATTTTGGGCGGCATAGAGGCAAGTCTGCGTCGTTTTGCGCATTATGATTATTGGGATGATAAGGTGCGCCGAAGCGTGCTTTCCGACAGCGGTGCCGATTTGCTTGTTTACGGCATGGGCGAAAAACAGATAAAAGAAATAGCAAAACGCCTTTCAAACGGCGAAAAAGTGAACGATATCCGTGATATTCACGGCACTTGCTACATGACGAGCGACATATCGGAAATATCACAACAAAAGGACAGTATAGTTATAGACAGTTATGACGATGTTGCACTGAGCAAGGATAAATACTCCGCCGCATTCATGGTGCAATATACTGAGCAGGACCCGATAAGGGGCAAACGCATAATCCAAAAACAGGACAGGCAGTACATGGTGGCGAATCCGCCTGCGATGCCGCTTTCGCAAAAAGAGCTTGACGAGGTGTATGAGCTTCCGTATACAAGGCTTGCGCACTCAAGCTACAAGCAGGAAATACCCGCGCTCAAAGAAGTCAAGTTTTCGCTCACTTCGTGCCGGGGCTGTTTCGGAGCATGTTCGTTCTGCGCACTCACTTTTCATCAGGGCAGGATAGTTCAAACACGCAGTCATGAATCGCTTATAAGGGAAGCAAAAGAACTTTCAAAGCAGAAAGATTTTAAGGGCTATATCCACGACGTGGGCGGCCCGACGGCAAACTATAGGCAGACCGCCTGCAAAAAACAGCTTGAAAAGGGTGCGTGTAAGGACAGGCAGTGTATAGGCTTCAAACGCTGTCCGTCACTCAATGTCAGCCACAGCGACTATGTTTCACTGCTTAGAAAACTGCGTGCATTGCCCAAAATAAAAAAGGTGTTTGTGCGTTCGGGAATACGTTACGATTATGCAATGTATGACAGAGACGATACATTCTTGCGTGAATTGGTTGAACATCATGTCAGCGGCCAGCTCAAAGTGGCGCCCGAACATATTTCAAACCGTGTGCTTGAACTCATGAACAAGCCGGACACCGAACTGTTCGACAAGTTTGTGCTCAAATATAATCAGCTCAATGCCAAATATGGCAAGGAACAGTATATAGTGCCCTACTTCATGTCGTCACATCCGGGCAGTGACCTCAATGCGGCCATACAGCTTGCGGAATATCTCAAAAAGACAGGCATGAGAGTAGAACAGGTGCAGGACTTTTATCCCACCCCCGGCACGCTCTCTACCTGTATGTACTATACGGGCAGGGACCCTCGCACCAATGAAAAGGTCTATGTTCCCAAAACACAGAGTGAAAAGGATATGCAGCGTGCGCTCATGCAATTTTATATGCCCCAATACAGAAACAAGGCAAGGGAAGCACTCCTAAAAGCAGGCCGTGACGACCTCATCGGCACAGGCAAAAATGCGCTCGTTCCGCCATTGCTAAATAAAACAGCACAAAAGGCCGACAGAAAAGGCACACAAAAGTCTGACAAGCGCAGCTTTGACGGCAGAAAACAAAAGGCAAATACAAACAGAATGGGCAAAAAGAGCGGAAAACGCAGATGATGGTAGGTTATAAGCAGAACAATGTAAGGAGAATATTATGGCAACAATAAAAGCAGGCAGAAATAAAACGATTGATACGCCGTTAAGTGAAGGACAAGTTTATCTTGAACGCTGTATTACACTTACAGAAAAACAGAGCGATCTTTGTACCGTTATGGATAAAACTATTCTCGGAAATATGCTTGAAGTTTGTGCAATGCTCCCTACAAAAAGCGTAGATTTGATAATAGCAGATCCACCGTATAATCTGACTAAATCTTTCAATGGTACGACATTTTTCAAAAGAAAGGATGCCGACTACGAGGAGTATACCCGTCAATGGTTGAGTACGGTTAAACCTCTATTGAAAGATAATGGTTCGATATATGTTTGCTGTGATTGGGAGACAAGTCTCATTATAGGCAAAGTGTTGAGTGAGTTCTTTTGTGTAAGAAATCGAATCACATGGCAACGAGAAAAAGGGCGAGGCGCAAAAGCAAACTGGAAAAACGGAATGGAAGATATTTGGTTTGCGACAAACAGCAACGATTATGCATTTAATCTTGATGCTGTCAAAATAAGAAAAAAGGTCATTGCGCCGTATCGTGTAGACGGAAAACCAAAGGATTGGACTGAAACTGAGAGTGGCAATTATCGAGATACCTGTCCATCAAATTTCTGGGACGATATTACTATTCCTTTTTGGTCTATGGCAGAAAACACAGCACATCCCACACAAAAATCTGAAAAATTGATTGCAAAAATTATGTTAGCAAGTTCTTCAGAGACAGATGTTATCTTCGATCCGTTTTTAGGATCCGGAACGACGAGTGTAGTTGCAAAAAAACTCAAGCGGCATTATATTGGCGTTGAAGTAGAAGCACAATACTGCGTATGGGCAGAACAACGCCTTGAAATGGCAGAAAGCAATTCTGAAATTCAAGGATATGTAAATGGTGTGTTTTGGGAACGCAACTCATTATCGGAACAAAATGCGATAATGAGTGAGAATTTAGGCAAAAAATCTAAAACAGAAAGCAAACGCAAGTTAAAAAAACAGACATTAATGATTGACACGGACAACTACAGTAAAACTTTACTTGATTTCGGAGAAATATAAATATGTATAATAGGGAAATTATCGACCAATTAGTTGATTTTGTTTTGAGAAAAAATGGAATTGCAGATAAAAGGCGATTGCAAGATTCTGTTCAACAGGCATTCAATCTTGTAAAAGAACGCAGTGTGTTTTATTGCAAATGGTTTGCCATCCGTTTTTGTACTGCTACGTCAAGAAATTTTGGAAATACGGTTTTAGCTTTATCTGTGCTCCACAAATATGATGATATTCCGTTTATTGTTTGCTTGGTTACGCCGACACGCAATTATTTAATGCTTTCAAATACAACTTTTCTTAGAAAAATAAGTCATTCATCTCAAGCGTTAAGACGAGACAATATAAAGGGAAGCTTCAATGGAAGCGACATCATGAGAGAATTTGAAGGAGTTGACAATACTCATGAAAATTTTGAATTCCTTTATAGCTCTCACGAGAACTATACATTTGAAGAAAACGTTGATCGCTTGGTCGAAGCAACAAATAACATTGCGCCAACAGGAAAACGGTTTATTCCCACTGAATCGCAGGTGGGTTGTATTCGAGAGTCAGTTGAACGAGCAATTTCGTTTTTGAGTTCAGAAGAATATAAGGTTTTGAATGATGATTTGAATGCGCGTGTTCGTGCGGTAGAATCTGAAATTGCAATAGCAGCGTTTATTGACAATGTAAACTTACGTGGGCGGATTATAGAATATCTGATTACGGCTGAAGAAGATTTGAAAGCAACTTTGATGGGATGTTTGCACA
>JAFSFN010000122.1 GCA_017435185.1 Clostridia bacterium
GTAGTCAATAAGGTTAATTTCATTTCAGGTGAGCCGCCCAAGAAACAGTTTAAGTGTACGGCAAAATTCAGATACAGGCAGAGCGATACGCCTGTAACTGTGTTCATGGACGGCGAGGGCGCAAGAATAGAATTTGACATTCCGCAGCGAGCGGTAACACCGGGGCAATGGGCTGTTTTTTATGACGGTGATGTTTGTCTCGGCGGCGGTCCTATAGAAAGAACCGAATAGGCTTTTTTGAGCACGCCGAATTTTCGACGCGCTCAAAAAGTCGGTGCATGCTTAAATAAACAGCTTTTTCCCGATTTTAGCCATACGCTTACCGTCACGCATCATGCGCCTGGGCACATCCGGATAACAAGAAGAAACCGTAGCGGCACTGAATGCTATTCCGGCTATCATACCTGCAAAAAACGAAATACCTTTCATGCTTTTCTCTCCTTTCAGTATCAAGCTGTTATGACACTTTTAGTTTTTCAGTTGTTGAGTGTGTTTAGACTGTGATAATAATGGAAAAAACTTTATTGCTGTTTGACAGTCAGCTCAAGAGATATTATGATATAAAGCAGGAAATGGGGGAAAATAATAATGATGAAACGCATTTTTTCTTTTGTAATAGCTTTGATTGTTATGTTTTCGATAGCAGTGCCCGGCAACGCTCAGGAGGTAGACGCAAAGAAAACAGGCACATACGAATCTTTTTCATATATTGAGAATGAGGACGGCACTATAACCATAGAAATGCTTGACACATCGACAAGCGGTGTTGTTACAGTGCCCGACACCATAAATCGCAAAGTTGTGGCAAAAATAAGCACTTATGCTTTTTGGGACTGCGTTAATGTCACAGAGATAAATATCGGTTGCAATGTAATACAGATAGGTCAAATGGCGTTCATGAACTGCCCGAGCCTTGAATCGATAAATGTTGCCGAAGAAAATGTCATGTATCAGTCGATTGACGGTGTTTTGTTCAATGAGAGCTTGACAAGCCTTATAAAATGCCCTTCAGCGAAGGCAGGTGATTTTGTTGTTCCGGATACGGTCAGCAGTCTTGCTACATATGCTTTCTTCGACTGTACAAAACTCACTTCATTAAAGCTCGGCGCAAGCCTCAAGAGCATCCCTTCGTTTGCTTTTTCAAACTGTGCGGCACTAACTGAGATAGAAATTCCCGCAAATGTTACAGATATAGGCGAATCTGCTTTTTCATACTGCACAAAACTTGAAGAAATAGCGATTCCCGATGGTGTTTTCTATATTGGCGCATCGGCGTTCGCGTACTGTGAAGCAGTGAAGAAAGTTTCGATTGGTACAGCATTGCTTCAGATGGGAAATTTGGTTTTCTCCGGTTGCAGCAGTCTTACTGAGTTTGAAGTTGCTTCAGGCAACTTGAGATATGCGGCAGTTGACGGTATGCTTTGCTCAAAGGATGGAAAAACGCTTTATGCATATCCCTCGGGTCGCGGAGCAAGCCAAGAATTAAGTGACGGCATAACGGAAATTGCTTCCTATGCGTTTTATTCCTGCGGTGCTCTTGAATCTCTTATTGTGCCTGCATCGGTTAGCGAAATAGGCGATTATGCATTCGTGAGCTGTTTAGGTCTTAAAGAAATCTTATTCCTCGGCAGTGCACCTGAGCTTGGCAGTAATGTTTTCTACGACACTTTACCTGAGCTGAACGTATATTGCTTGGAAGAAAACGAAAAGTCGTTTTCGGCAACAGAGTGGCGAGACATGAATGTCAGCACCATTATAAAGGGCGATCTTAATTCAGACGGTTCAATAAATTCGCGTGATATTGCACGAATACAGAAGCATATCACAGGCAGTGATATAATCGAAGGCATGATTACTTTTATTACTGCCGATATGACGAGCGACGGAAAGATAAATTCAAGAGATGTTGCAACGCTCCAAAAGATGATAGTTGCGTAAAAAGAAAAGAATAATATAAATAAATGGGAGGATATAAAAGCCATGGATCTGAATCAGACAATGCAATTTAAGGCTCCGAGAGATAAGAGCACAGCTAATGAGATTTTAATGAGCGTTTATTACTCAATGAAAGAAAAAGGCTATGATCCCATAAATCAGATAGTCGGGTATCTTATCTCGGGCGATCCGACATATATAACCAGTTTCAACAACGCAAGATATCTTATACGCCTTCTTGAGAGAGATGAACTCATGGAAGAGCTTGTACGGTTCTATGTGACGAATCATGACAGCGAGATTCAAAATGATCCAAACATGGAAGAATAAGGTGCAAAAATGCGTATAATGGCGTTTGATATCGGTGATAAACGCATCGGTGTTGCTGTGAGCGATCCTTTGGGCATAACGGCGCAGGGGCTTGAGACATATACACGAACGGGCGATGCAGAGCGTGATGCCGACTATCTTTTGAGCTTGGCGAGAAAATACCCCGGACCGGTTAAGCTGTTGTTCGGCATGCCGCGAAATATGGACGGCAGTTATGGCTTCCAGTCCGAAAAGGTAAGGGAGTTTGCTGAAATCATGCTCTCAAAATGGGACGGAGAACACGATTTTCAGGACGAGAGACTTTCGACAGTGGCGGCAGAGCGTGTACTTAATGAAGCCGAGCTTGATTGGAGAGAGCGGCGCAAGGTTGTCGATAAAGTAGCGGCAGTAATGATTTTGCAGAGCTATTTGGGAAACTGAACAAACGTTAAACTGAAAGAGGAAATAAAGTGCAGGAAAATATTGTAAAACTTACGGACGAAAACGGCGAGGAAGCAGAATTTGAGCATGTGCTCACTTTTTTGCATGAGGGAGAGCGATTTGTGGCCCTCGTTCCCGTTGGTGAAAATGAAAGTTTTGATGAGGATGAAGAGGCTCAAGTCGTGCTTCTGAAAATCGAGCATAAAGACAACGAGGATGTATATGTTTCGATAGACAATGAAGTACTGCTCAACGAAGTATTTGATGCTTTTATCGAACTCATGGAAGAAATTGAGGAAGAAGAGAACAAATAAGCAATAAAACACTTGAAAAAAGTATGTACAGTTGATATAATATGCCAGTATGTGCGATGAATGGAAACATCGTACCATCACACACCTGTGCGGACTTTTTGGTCTCGTGCCCGAGTGGGTAGCTAAAGAGGCTGATGCACAGGGAGGAAAATAATAACGAGGAGGACATAAAAATGTCAGTAATTTCCATGAAACAGCTTTTGGAAGCAGGCGTACACTTTGGTCATCAGACACGCCGCTGGAACCCCAAGATGAAGGAGTACATCTTCACAGAGCGTAACGGTATCTACATCATCGACTTGCAGAAGACCGTTAAGAAGGCTGAAGAGGCTTATGACTTCGTTCGTCAGGTCGCTATGGAAGGCAAGACGATTCTCTTTGTCGGCACAAAGAAGCAGGCTCAGGAATCAGTTGAGCAGGAAGCAAAGCGTTGCGGTATGTACTATGTA
>JAFSFN010000123.1 GCA_017435185.1 Clostridia bacterium
ATCGTCTTGTATACTGTTCTTGCCTCCCAAAAGCGAGAGCGACATTACAGCCGAAAACATGAGGGCAAGCAGAGCCTCAAGAGGGCCTGCAGCTATCTCGTTGCCCCAGGGAGCGGGGAAATGACCCATCATATAGACGAAGCGTTCGCCTGTTAAAGCGAGCATGTAAAGAAGTATTGCCGAGAGTACAGTTGATGTTACGGATACTGTCAGCGTGGCATAAAATGCGGTTCTGCCTTTTTTGCACAAAGGCATGAGTATGCCTGAAGCCATGCAGATGAATATGCAGATAAAAGGAATATTCTGATACCAGGGAAGCATTTATTCCGCCTCCTTTTTTGCAAGCATTATTATCTCGTCAAATTCCACGGTGCCGTATTTTTTATAGAGCCTGTGGACAAGCGCGAGGAAGAATGCGGAAACGCTGACGGAAACAACGATTCCCGTAAGAACCAACCCTGTAGGTATGGGATTTATGTAATTTGAGGCGTCGGTAACACCGTTTACGATTATGGGCGCAACACGACCGTCTATAAAGCCCTGTGATGCAAGAAAAAGGAATATGGAAGAGTCCATGATGTTAAATGAGATTATCTTACGGATGAGGTTTTTCTGCAATAGCAGATTCATAAAGCCTATACCGAAAAGAATAACTGCGGCTATTTCAAAACGGAATGTTACAACCGTCTGCAAAAAATCGGACATCAGATCTCCCCCCTCACGAACAAAGAATAGAAGCCATACATTGTACAGGCGACGATGAGACCGACACAGATATCAAGCACGAGTATGAGCCCTGAGCTGAGTATTGCACCCGGTATGCCCAAGGGGATACCCGTTTCAAGTCCGTTTGCGCCTGTGAAGAACGAATATGCTTTTGAGAGTGCATAGCACATAAGTGCAATCGTGGTTATGCCGCGGAATGTTTTCATGTTGAATATGCGCTGTACACTGTTTGTTCCGAAACTTGCGGCGAACAAGATAAGGCCTGCGCCCATTATTGCACCGCCCGAGAAGCCGCCGCCCGGTGACAAATGACCGTTTAGCACGACATATATGCCGAACATGAATATGCAGGGTGTAACTACGAGCACAATCTTTTGCAGTATCGGGTCCTTGACTTCTTTTTCAATTATGCGCTCTTTTTCGGCAAGTGCATCTTCTTCGGCGCTGATATTGTTTTTGTCGCGAAGCAACAGCATCATAACGCAACCGACAGCGATGAACAAAACAGAGGATTCGCCGAAAGTATCGAAAGCGCGGTAGTCAAGTATCATGCCTGCGACGGCATTGACCGCACCTGTCTCCTCAAGGCCTTTTTCAACATAACGCTCGACCACTTCGTTAGAAGCAGGATTGTTGGGACTGCCGAAAAGCGGCAGATTGAATACTGTATAAAGAAGTACGGACACGACAACAAGGCATACCGCAACAGCAGTTATGCGGTAGCCTATATCGAAAAGCCTTGCCTTCTTGGGAGTTATGACTTCTTCGTGTGCTTGTTCTGTATGTGAAGGGATAGTTTTCTTCACATATGAATACTCGTGTATTTTTTCGGGCGTATCACCGTTTACCCAGTCGATAAAGCGTGAACGCTGCTTATTAGTGCCCATTTTTTATTCGTCCTTTGTACCTTTTAATGCGTGTATCTTTTTAAGTGTGACAGCAAACAGAATACCTGTTACACCTGCGCCTACGGCGGCTTCCGTAATAGCAAGATCAGGGCTCTGGAGCAGTGCCCAAATTATTGTCATTATAAGGCTGTATGCCATGTATATGACTGTGGCGGCAAGCAGACGCTTGCTCGTGAGTGCGAATACTGCACAGATTATCAGTGATATAATGAGCAGAAACTCAAATATTATTTCCATTTATTTACTTCCTCACATTCATCTTTTATATGTGCATGCGTCATTACTTCGGCGCGAGCTATAAGGTGTCCCATTACGGGACTTGCAAGCCACATGAATACTATGATAATCATTATTTTGAAAGATTGAGCACACAGACCGAGCATGAC
>JAFSFN010000017.1 GCA_017435185.1 Clostridia bacterium
GAAAACTACGAAGAATCACCTTCTTTTACCGCTCAGCCCGCTGCTCAAAGCTACACGGCATATGAGCAAACCTACACTCAAAATCCAAGCAACGCTCCACTTTTCAGCGACAACGCCGCAAACGACAACGTCGTTCCGATTTCCCTAAACGAAGAGGAAGCAGAGCTTGAATTAAAAGGCAGAACAAAAAAGAAAAATAAAAAATCAGGTTCTTTCCTCAACAACAGTGTGCTTATCGCAGTAATAGTAATAATACTCATGCTTGTAATAGGCGTACTCCTCATAGAAGTCGTAGGTATGCTTCTCAATTGATAAAAATATTATGAAAACCTTTGAAAGCAATACTTTCACTGGTTTTCTTTTGATTTGAATTATGTCACATTGTTTTTCAAAATCTACATACAATATGTGATATAATGCTTTTAAGAAAGGTGATTATGCTATGGATATTATTCTCAGCAGCATTTCCGAATTTTTCCTCGGTTGGAGCATTCCGGCAATAGCCTGCCTTGCAGCAGGGCTTGCGTTGGTTATTTGTGAAATGTTTATGCCCGGTTTTGGTATCACGGGCATACTGGGCACCGTTGCGCTTATATTCGCAGTGATATTCAGAGCCCAGACAGGCCCTGTCGAAGCAGTTATAGTGACCATTGCTCTAATACTGATTTTCCTGCTCACAGCCGGCTTCATAATTTTCCGTTCGCTGAAAAAAGGGCGGCTTTCACACTCTCAGATAGTTTTGAATGATTCCATCACGGAAAACGCAACACCCATAGTCAACGAGGACATGCAGTCACTTGTAGGGAAAGAAGGTATATGCCTTAATACGCTCAGACCTTCGGGAAATGCTGATTTTGACGGTTTGAAACTCGATGTTCTCAGCGACGGTGAGTTTATAAAAGCAGGCAGTAAAGTGCGAATTGTCCGCGTCGAAGGGCTTAAAATTCTTGTAAAAGAGGTCTGATAATGTTTTGTAAAAAATGCGGAACGCTTTATAACCCCAAAGAAGGGCCGTGTCCCAAATGTTCAACGGCCGATATAAAATACGAACCCAAAGAAATGAGTGAAGAAGAAGCTGCCCATCTTCGCAAGAAATCGTGGATACAGCTTCTTATAGGCATACCCGCATTTATAGGTTTTATATATCTTACAATATACCTCATGGATCTTATTAAATCATAATATAATAAAGGAGTTTTTTTATGGAAACCTTGATTTTAGTAGCTTTAATAGTAGTTTTTCTCATAATTTTCTTCACTTTTGTTCCTGTCGGTCTTTGGATATCGGCAACCGCATCCGGTGTCAAGGTGGGTATATTCCAGCTTGTGGCAATGCGCATCCGCAAAGTTGCACCGGCGCGTATAATCAATCCTATGATAAAAGCAACCAAGGCCGGTCTTTCGATACCCATCAACAAGCTCGAAGCACACTATCTTGCAGGCGGTAATGTAGACAGAGTAGTAAATGCACTTATTGCCGCACAGCGTGCAGGTATTCCGCTTGATTTTGAACGCGCATGCGCCATCGACCTTGCAGGTCGTGACGTTCTCAACGCAGTTCAAATGAGCGTTAACCCCAAAGTCATCGAAACTCCGGTTATTGCCGCAATAGCAAAAGACGGTATTGAGCTTCGTGCCAAAGCGCGTGTAACAGTTCGTGCCAACATCGACAGGCTCGTAGGCGGCAGTGGTGAAGAAACGATAATTGCTCGTATCGGCGAAGGTATCGTCACAACCGTCGGTTCTTCGTTCAGCCACAAAGATGTTCTTGAAAATCCCGATCTCATTTCAAGAACTGTTCTTAACAAAGGTCTTGATGCAGGTACTGCATTTGAAATACTCTCAATCGATATCGCAGATGTTGATGTTGGCAGGAATGTCGGCGCACAGCTTCAGATAGACCAGGCAGAAGCCGACAAAAAGATAGCTCAGGCAAAAGCAGAAGAACGTCGTGCAATGGCTGTTGCTCAGGAACAAGAAAACAAGGCCGAAGTTCAAGGTATGCGTGCAAGAGTTATTGAAGCTGAAGCCGAAGTTCCCAAGGCTATAGCTTCCGCTTTCCGTGACGGGAAACTCGGAGTAATGGACTATTACAATATGCAGAACGTGATATCCGATACTCGCATGCGCGACTCTATTTCAAACAGCACACAGGTCGAGAAAAAGGATTGACAATAAAGCATAATGCAAATATTTGTTATTTTAATAGTTATATTCGTCATTTGGGATATCGTCCAAAAGAATCGTCAGAGAAAACAGGCGGAAGAGTTTAATCAAAAACGCACTGTTGCCTCTTTTGATGAACATCCAAAATCGGAGCATCATGGAACAAAGTCTCCGCTCACTCATACAGTTCGTCCGTTCACCGAAACAGGACATATCCATACAGAAAGCAGCATCGACGGCATACAGGAATGTGATATCATGCCCCATGATGTAAGTGCAGATGTTTCTGCGCCCGCACCATCGGAAGGAGCCATGTCCTGCCCCATAGACCTGAGCGGCACAAACGCAGCTAAAGGCATTATATATTCCGAAATATTGGGCAAACCCAAGGCATTGAGGAGATAAATGATAACAACATTTGAGCTTGGCGATAAAATAATAATGCGAAAGCCACATGCATGCGGCACAAATGAATGGACAATAGTGCGGACCGGTGCAGATATAAAAATAAAATGCACCGATTGCGGCCGTATAGTCATGCTCGACAGAGCAAGTTTTATTAAAAGCGCAAAGAAAAATTTGAGCAGAACTGAAGAGGAAAACTGATACCATGGAACAGGTCACGCTGACACGCAGACAGATTAACAAAGCATATAAAAAGTCCGAAAAAATGCACGAAAAGCACAAGGCTTACAAAAGAGCATCAAACATTGAGTTTTTGATATACATACTCATAGTTTTAATGATTGCTTTCGCAATTCGACTTCTTATTTTTGAGCCTGTAAAAGTTTCGGGCGATTCAATGACGAACACACTGCTTGATGCAGAACGTATGTTTGTAGAAAAAGTCAGCTATTGCTTCACTGCACCCAAGCGTGGAGACATCGTAATCTGCTACTATCCCGATGAAGAGGACCCCTCAATCCCTGATGACAACACCTGCGTTAAGCGTGTAATAGGACTTCCCGGTGATGAAATTGAGATATACGGCGGCACCACATACATAAACGGCGAAGCACTGGACGAATCTCAGTGGATAAAAGAACCCATGTGGGAAGATCGTGTTTATCCCAAAACAATCGTTCCCGAGGGTCATGTTTTTGTAATGGGCGATAACCGCAATTACAGCAAAGACAGCCGCAATCCGATGGTAGGCACGATTCCCATTTATCGCATCGTCGGCAGAGCAAGAAGTGTTATATGGCCTCTCGACAGATATAAGGAGCTCTGATGAAAGAAAACAGAAGCACATTGAATAAGAGCACTCACAACCGTTTCCGCCTTGTCTCATGGCTGTACACGGCTGTTATTGTTCTGCTTGTTCTTTGCTTCACTTATACCGTTTGGTTCTCTTTTGCCGTTGTTTCCGATGACGGAATGCTACCATCGCTCAAAGACGGCGATATCATAATGTACAATAAACTGGCAATATATTTCGGCGGCATAGACCGAAGCGATGTTTTGATATTTAACGATGAAAACGGTAACATTTCTTTGGGACGAGTCATTGCATTAAGCAATGAGAAGATTCAAATATCAGCAAACAAAACATATATAAACGGCATACTTCTCGATGAAAGCGGTTATTACACGGGTACGGTCGCAGACATGGAGCAGATGCTCATTCCCGAAGGCTTTGTTTTTGTCATGCCCGACAACAGAAATGCCGTTTCCCTTTCAACCGAAGCAATGCTGATATCTGTTAATGATATAGTGGGTATAGCGGCACTGAGAGTATCGCCGTTGAACCGAATAGGAGTTTTTGCATGAGCCATCATTATTGCTGCATAGTCAGTGCAGGTACATTTGAACCCGGCAGTTTTGCTGTTGAAGAAAACGCTTACCTCATAGCCGCAGATGGCGGCTATGCTTATTTGCAGACAATGAATATTATGCCGGACATGGTAATCGGCGACTTCGACTCACTCGAATATATTCCGACAATGCCTTCCGATGACCGCATAATATCACTTGAGCGCGAAAAAGATGACACAGATACGCTCTATGCCGTGAAGCATGCGCTTCGCCTCGGCTATGACCGTTTTCTGATATTTGGCGCACTTGGTGGAAGTCGTGTTGACCACACCGTTGCAAATCTGCAGACTCTCTCTTATATCGCAAACCATAATGCCCAAGGCTTCATAATAAGCAATGATACAGTAATAACAGCCATTACCAATTCAAAATTAAGATTCAACAACAATTGCAAAGGCATAATATCCGTATTCTCCGCAAGCGGCGAAAGCAGCGGCGTAACGATACGAGGTCTTAAATATACGCTTACAGACGGCATTCTTTCATCTGATATGCCGCTTGGCGTAAGCAATGAATTCATAGGGCAAAACGCAGAAATAGAAGTCAAAAACGGTACTCTGCTCATAATGTTTGAAGGCAGTTATAAAGACTGCACCGATTGATTTTTCCACGAAAGGCACAAAAAATGACCTCATTCACAAAAGATTCGGCGCTTCTCTATGCCGTTACGGGAAACGATACTGCTTTCCTGTCAGACCGTGTTATTCAAGCAATACATGGAGGCGCTTCAACAATTCAGCTTCGTCTTAAAAAATCAGATAAAAAGCAAATAGCAACCATTGCAAAAGAGCTTCTTCCCATTTGCCGAAAGCACAATGTTCCCCTGATAATAAATGACCATGCGGACATCTTAACCGAAACAGATGCAGATGGTGTGCATATAGGACAGGGCGACGGCGATATAAAAGAAATACGCCGTATTATAGGCCCATCAAAAATACTCGGCGTTTCAACACACTCAGTCGCTGAAGCTGTTGAAGCACAAAAGTGCGGAGCTGACTATATCGGCGCAGGCGCGCTCTTTCAAACTTCTACAAAAAAGGATACAACACCTCTGTCTTTAGCCACTCTGCATACGATATGTGCCGCTGTAGATATTCCTGTCATAGCCATAGGCGGTATAAACGCAAACAACATATCATTGCTTCGCGGCACCGGTATAAGCGGCGTTGCAGTATCGGGTGCAATATTCAACGATGCTATTGAAAACTCTGTCTCCAATCTGCACCGTTTGTCACAAAGCATAACAAACAGCCGTTTCATAGAGGGTGCAATATTCGATATGGACGGTACGCTCATAGACTCCATGCCAAAATGGAGTGTTGTTGCACAAGATTTTCTTATAAGCATGGGCAAAACTCCACGTGATGACCTTGGTGAAATAATAAAGCCCATGAGCGTACGAAATGCCGCAAAGTATTTTATATCCGACTACGGTGTGAATCTTTCGGTCGATGAAATAACCGACGGCATTAACCATCAAATGCAAGGCTACTATCTCAACGAATTTGAGCTCAAAAAAGGTACAAAGGAGTTTTTGGAGTTTTTCTCATCGCTCGGCATAAAAATGTGCATAGCCACCGCAACGGATAAGCGTTTGGCAACTGCGGCATTAAAACGAAACGGAATACTCGATTTCTTCGGCGAAATCTTCACCTGCGGTGAACTCAACTGTTCAAAGCGAGAACCGACGATATTTGAAGCGGCACTTGATTTTTTAGGCACAAAAAAAGAACGCACATATGTTTTTGAAGATTCTTTCTTTGCGATAGATGTTGCAAAGAAAGCAGGATTTAAGGTTGCCGCAGTCTATGATGAAGCGGCTGAAGAATATTCTGCCCAAATTGAAAACACAGCCGATATATATTCAACACTCAAAGAAATGAGGCATGCATTTTGAAAACGGTACTCTCCATTGCAGGTTCGGATTGCAGCGGTGGTGCAGGCATACAAGCGGACATAAAGACCATAACCGCTCACTCGCTATATGCCATGACAGCAATAACAGCTCTGACAGCCCAAAACACGACAGGCGTTTACAGCATAGAAACAGTCAGTGCCGATTTTCTTGCCGCTCAACTTGACTGCATATTTACAGATATTTTCCCCGATGCGATAAAAACAGGCATGCTTGCAAGTCCTGAACTCATTGAAGTAATCGCCCTCAAGCTCAGCTTTTTCAGTGCCAAAAACACAGTGATAGACCCTGTTCTTTTCTCAACAAGCAACACACCTCTTTTGAACATAAATTCGCTTGAACTTATGATTAACAAACTTTTCCCTCTTGCATCCGTTATAACACCCAATCTGCACGAAGCTGAGATTCTTTCGGGGATTGATATTCGTTCAAAAAGCGATATGGAAAAAGCGGCAATATCACTTTACGGCAAAACACATACTGCCGTTTTGATAAAAGGCGGTCACTTAACAGGCAGCGCTGATGACCTGCTCTATGACGGTGATCGTCTTGAGTGGTTCTGCGGCAAACGCATAGCCAATCCAAACACCCACGGCACGGGCTGTACATTATCCTCCGCAATTGCCTGCAATCTTGCCGTTGGCAAAACACTTTCTCAAAGCATACAGGCGGCAAAAGACTATTTGTCAGCCGCAATAGCGCTAATGCTTGATTTTGGGAAAGGAAACGGACCTTTAGGTATTCCTTGGGGCTCTGCCCCAAACCTCGATCGCTTTTGAAAAAGCGACAGAAAACAAATTTGACAACTAAAAACTCAGTTCACTTGCAGTGAACTGAGTTTTTAGAAATACTTAAATATAGCTATTTTTGTTTCGGTTCATATACAAAATTTCCATCGTGGTCTATTTCTGTATAATATACAGTTCCTGAATCATTTGAAATCTCAAGATAACATTTACCGTCTTTGAAAACAGGTTCATTTTTGAATTGTTGCGGTGAATATTGCGAAAGGTCAATAACCATATTGCCATCAATATCATAAAAGCAATTTCCTGCAAAAAATACACCTTCGGAATATATTCCAATATGCCCGCCGCCGTTTGAAATTTCAGGATATTTTATCTCGCCGTCCCTGCTTATGATTTTTACATTAGAAGTTGCCTTGTCGGTAGCAGATATCACAAGATAACCATTGTGAAATTCTCCGACACCGCCGCATACCGTACCGCCTGTAAGGCCTGAAGCTCCAATACCGCAAAATTCTGCATCAAAAGCAACATTTGTTTCTGCATTATATAAAATATAAAAATATTCTCTTCCGCCTCTTACCTTATAGTGAAGAGCAAACATCCCTTCTCCAAGATAGTGCAAACACTTTTGAATATCACTTATACGCATATCCACTTTTTGTCCATCTAATGTCATCGCAACAGAACTACAGCCCTTTATAACATTGCCGTTTTCAATAAGAGGATGCTCTTTGGATAATTCATGCACCCATTTTCCGTTGTCATCTACCACGCCAACCATATCGTAAGCACCGGAAAATTCATCTACTCGCTTCATAACAATATGATAGCCTCCGCCACTTTCAAGCACAGTATCATATTCATCAGAAGCAGGCGGCAAGTTGACTTTGTTTTTTAATTTACTTCCTGTATTTGAACAACCCGAGAAGTTTACAACAAGCATCAGTAAAACAGATAAAATCAATAGAAGTTTACGCTTCATTCGGTGCACCAATCCTCTCTTTTGTTTTATTTCTTTCCGCACATTCTTGCTTTTATTTCTTTAAGCGCCTCTTCACGATTTGTCATAGCCAACACATCATATGTTGCATATGCAGTATAAATACACAACTTTTTTCCTGCTTCCGTCACGTTTAATATTTCGTCGTATTTAACTTCAAATGTTTGTAACGCTTTGTCTGACTCCTTCATGTTTAATGCAGTAATACCGCTAACTTTATTTTCATATACTGCACAATATGATTTTTGTGCCAGAAAGCTGTTTATTATAACATTTCCGCAGTAATAAATACTTATAATGCCCATAACTGTTGGAAACAACCAGCTGAGAGATGTATTTCCAAAAAGTTCATATGCCATTTCTTTTTTCTGATAAGCAGGCATCGAAATTATAAAAATAGTTAACGCTAAAACAAATAAACAACCGATTATGCCTATAAATTTTATAGTCTTATTTTCTTTTTGAGTTGAAACGATCAGTTTACTTTGTAAAGTTGACATGTTTTTAGTCCTTTCTTTGGTTAAATATGGATTATTTTGTTGATCAACAAATAAAATATATCACAACCTCAAAAAATACGCAAGTGCGTATACGCATTTGCGTGATGTTTTCTAAAATCGTTTTGAGGTGATAATATGTCAGTAAAAGATGCGGTAGCAAACAGATTCCGCGCCATTTGCAAAGAAAAAGGGATTAAAACAAACGAACTCGCAAACATCTCGGGAGTAACGCCATCTACGGTATACAGCTTACTCGATGAACGCAGGCGCGATGTTTCTGTAATTACGATTAAGAAGCTTTGTGATGGTCTGGAGCTGAGTTTGGCAGAGTTTTTTTCTGCGCCCGAGTTTAATGCATTAGACCAGGAGATAAAATAAAAGTTTATACGCATATTAATAAAACTCAGTTCACTTGCAGTGAACTGAGTTTTTACTGTCTTTTTCTTTTGGAGATAAATTACTTGTCTGATAGATAATCGTTTATCTGAGCAACCAAGACATCAGCATCAATACCGTGTACAGCACAAGCCTGCTCAAGATTTTCGCCGCTTGCCATTGCGCAACCGAGGCAGTGCATCCCTGCGCTCTGCAATATAGCTGCTGTTCCGGGGTCTGTATTGAGTATATCGATTATTGTCATACCCTTGTTTACTTCCATTTTTATTTCCTCCTGATTATTTTATCAGCTTTTAGCTTCAAATTTATTACCGCACTTACTGCAAGTTATGCGTATTTTTCCCTTTCCCTTGGGAACCCTGAGCCTTTGAAGGCATCTTGGACATGAATAGTATTTGTATTTTCGTCTTTCCTTTATGCTCTCTATGCTGAGCTTTTTCAAATTAGCCTTTATACGCCATGTCCACTGTTTGAACGCTGTCTCGACCTCCATATATTTCTGAAGCTCTTTGCCTCGCTTGATGAAATCACGAGAGAACATTCTGAACACAGTGTATACTATCAGCGCCGTTGAAACGACACTCAACAGAGTTTTGAAAGTGCCATAGGGCAGGAAAATATTTACTATTGATATCCCCAGTGCTAAGAATACCATTGTTTTATTGAATTTGTCTACCCCATAACGGCCATTGAACATAAATTATATCATCTCTTTCCAATAAGCAATCTTGCCTCAAGCGGCTCAAGTGCCAATCTTACAATATCATTTTCACTGCAATATTCTTTTTTGCTGAATATATCTTTAAGCGTCTGCGGCAAGAACATTGACTCTGTATCGGGCCCTTCGGCAAACATATCCGCCGATACCGCTACATTCTTTTTATCGTCACTCCTGTTAACGAGCAAAAGCACACATTCGTCTTCATATGTACGCATCAATGCAAACACATCAGCGCTTATTGCGGCAAAGCCTGCACTGCCCTCGGTAAGTGCTTTTTGAGAATTTCGCGTTTTTGTGAGCAAACGGAAAAACTCAAGGAGCGCCTCATCCTTTTCTCCATCCCATGGATATGTTTTGCGATTAAAAGGATCAGCCATGCCTGTCATGCCGATTTCATCGCCGTAATATATACACGGTACACCTACAAGCGTCATGTTTATTGCCGCCGCAAGCATAAGCCTTGCTCTTCCCTTTTCGAGCTGTTCGTTTGTAAGCTCAAACTCTGCCTGCTGTTCTCTTGTAAGCGCATCTCTGTGAGGAGCGCCGCCCAACACGCTGAGTGCACGAACAGTATCATGCGAGCCGAGAATATGCATTACCGCCTCATAGAACGGCTTGGGATAATTCTCTCTGAGCGTTGTGAGCCTTGCAGCAAAAGTTGCGGCATTTGAGCGCATGAGCAGGAAATCGAATATTGCATCTTTTGTGGGATAGCCCATCACGCTGTCAAGCTCGTTTCCGTCTACATATTTTCGTCTTGCACCAAAGCCTTCTTTGTTTGAAGCGTCGTCCCACACCTCGCCCAAAAGCACGCCGTTTTTATCGCATTTCTTGAGCTTACGTCTTAAAAAGGCAATAAAATCATCGGGCAGTTCGTCTGCAACATCAAGACGCCATGAGCTTATGCCAAGCTCATTATAGCGTTCGATAACCTTACCGACAAATTCCATATATGATGGGGTCAACTCATTCACTTCAGGCAGTGTCTTAAAGCCCCACCAGGAACGATATTTGTCAGGATATGAATCAAACTCATACCAGTCACTATAAGGTGATTCTTTATCTCGATACGCACCGACTTCTTTGCCATATGCACCTTTTTTATTAAAGTACAGGCTATCGTCACCCGTATGCGAAAACACGCCGTCAAGCATTATTTTGATGCCAACTTTTTCAGCATCATGCACAAGCTGCTTCAAATCTTCCTCATCACCCAATACGGGATCGACTTTCATATAGTTTGAAGTATTGTACCTATGACATGACGGAGATTCAAATATCGGGTTAAGATAAATACAGCTTATTCCGAGACTTTTTATATACTCGAGTTTTTCTCTTATTCCCTGAATATCTCCGCAGTAGAAATCACAAGGGTCATAGTGTTTTTCACCGGGCAATGCCGTGTAAAGTACATCTTCGTTCCAATCCTCATGCACAACAACATTGCGGCCCATTTTTTTATGATATTCTACCCTGTCAAGGCCGCCCCTTGTGTTTCCTCTGAAAAATCTGTCGGGCATTATCTGATAAACGATGCCTTTTCGGAACCATTCCGGGGTTTCATAATCCTCATTATACACAGTGAGCTGATATGATGCGGGAGGCGCCCCGAAAATACAGCCCTCACCGCTTCCTGACGGACTGCCGTAATATGCACGCCCATGGGGAGTATCAAGGATGAAATAATACCATACAAGACCGGCGGTGAAAGGAGAAATAAACTCGAATTTGACCGTCTCGCCTTCTCTTTTTCCGTGTACAATGCGTTCTCTGCCATCCGCCCATAACCGCAATAACGCCTTTACGCTTTCATTCGGAACGGTTATACGCAAAGTAACGAACTCGCCTGTTTTAACCGCTCCGAAAGGATTTCTGTATTTCAACATTCTTGAGTTATGGCAAACGCCTGTCAGCATGATTAAGTATACTCCTTATCTTTGCCGAAAACTCGGCTTAGATGATTGTTTTTCAACAACTTCACCTTTGTGTCAAATATTATTATAAAGTTCAATATATTTGCGTGCCGAACTCTCCCAGCCGTAATCCGTTTCAAGCGCACGCGCTATCATTGTCTTCCACTGCTTCGTGTTATTAAAATAGACATCGAGAGCTCTGTCCACCGCACCTACAAGGTCGTCGGAATCATATCTTGCAAAGGTGAAACCGAGACCCTCCCCCGTTATCTTGTTGTATGGAGGTATACTGTCGATAAGTCCACCCGTTTCTCTTACAATGGGTATCGTGCCGTATCTGAGCGCAAGCATCTGCGACAATCCGCAGGGTTCAAAAGCCGACGGCATCAAGAACATATCAGCTCCGGCATAGAATCTGTGAGCCAAGGATTCATTATATTCAAAACGAAGTGCTATGCGTCCGGGATATTTTGAAACAGCTCTTGCAAACACGTCACAATAACGAGCTTCACCGCTTCCGAGAATTGCGAGCTGAACATTACGCTTCATAAGCTCGTCTATGGCATATTCAACAATATCCATGCCTTTCTGCTCGGTAAGTCTTGTTACCATGGCTATTATGGCGGCATCGCTGCCTTCCTGCGTAAGATTGAGTTCCTGCCTGAGTGCCGAACGGCAGACCGCCTTGCCGCGCATTGTCTTGAGCGGATATCTTGCGGCTATTGCCTTGTCCGTTCTTGGGTCATATTCATCATGGTCAATTCCGTTAAGTATGCCATGAAGCACATTACTGCGTGCTCTTAATACATTCTCCAACGTCTCTCCATGCTCGCTTGTCTGTATTTCTTTAGCATAAGTCGGACTCACTGTAGAGATAGCATCGGCATATACAAGACCTGCCTTAAGGAAATTGACATTTCCGAAATATTCAAGCTGCTTTTCATCAAACGCACTTTTGCCAAGCGACAAAAGCTCATCTGCAAACCCGCGTTCAAACACGCCCTGGTATCTGAGATTGTGTATGGTAAAGAGCGTCCTTATTGATGAATATTCTTTTTTATCTTTATACTGCAGTTTCAAAAGTGCCGCCGTCATGCCTGTCTGCCAATCATTGCAGTGGAGCACATCGGGGAAAAAGTCTATATGCGGCATTGCTTCAAGTACAGCCTTTGAGAAAAAGCCGAAACGCTCAGCTTCATCGTTACCGCCGCCACCGTATACATAACCTCTTGCAAAATAGTACTCATTATCAACGAAATAGAATGTAACACCTTTATGTTCATAAACCTCTATTCCGCAATACTGGCTTCTCCAGCCGAGTTTAATATTAAAATTGCAGAGCTTTTTGAGTTTTCCGTAGTACTGCTCGTTCATTATGCGATACTTAGGAAGTATCACTCTCACATCAACGCCGAGTTTTTTTAATGCTATCGGCAGTGTACCTGCAACATCGGCAAGCCCGCCTGTTTTTATAAAAGGCTGTGCTTCTGATGTAGCAATCAACACTTTCATGGGTAAGTTCTTCATTGTGTCCCTCTTTATATTATTGAATTCTTGCGTATTATGACAGGGAAGCTGTCATAGCCCGCAAGTCGTCTTCCTCTTCTTATTGTAACGCCCTTGTCCATTATTACATGGTCAAGATCACAGCCTGCTTCTATATGGCAAGCCTGCATCACTATACAGCCGTTGAGCTTTGTTCCCTCACCAACCGTTACTCCGCGGAACAATATGCTGTTCTCAACTTCGCCCTCTATGCGGCAACCGTCGGCTATAAGGCTGTTTTTGACATTTGCACTCTTAGTATAAACCGCAGGCACTTCATCCTTTACCTTGGTATAAATCGGATGCTCGGTGCAGAACAAATCATCTCGAACCTCTTTTTTCAGCATTGCCATATTATGTGTAAAATAGCTGCTGAGTGAGTTCATTCTTGCTACATAGCCTTTATAGCCCCAGCCGTATACCTTGAGCGAGTTTGCGTTCTTCATAACAACATCACGTATAAAGTCCATAGCATCATGCGCCGCAGCTTCCTCAATGAGATACTCAAGCAATGTTTTTTCCATGACAAAAACATCGCATGCCTGACAATCACTGCTCGGCTTATACGGATTATATTCAATGTCCGTTACTCTGC
>JAFSFN010000124.1 GCA_017435185.1 Clostridia bacterium
CTTTATAAACAGTATAGGGTCATCAATACCTGAGCCGTCATTTATCTCGCCCTTTAATTCTTCGCAATGGTCAAAATAGTTTTTGCCCACGCACACTATCTTACTCGGCGCTGTAGGCGCAAGCAGTTTCAGCTTGTCCGTTTCATACTCCCTGCCGTCGTATTTTATATCTTCATACGGCGCTTGAACAAGTCTTTTGACAGTTCCGCCTTCAAGCACACCATAGAACACTTCAGATTCATCGTTCACCTGTGCTCTTACTATTTTCATGTGACATATTCCTCCTCAAGTGAGCTGCACGAAAGCTCGTATGCCGTCCGCAATTCCTCACTGCCGTCATCAAAGCGTTTAAGATATTCCCTGCTCTGAAATCTGCCGTTTATCCTGACACAAGTACCCACGGACAAACTCTTTGCAAATGCGGCATTTCTGCCCCATGCGATGCATGGAAGATAATCCGACTTGTTATACGAACGGTTCACGGCAATTATTATATCACATATTTCACGCAAAAACGGAGTTGTTCTGTATATTGCGTCCTTACATATATAACCCGTTATCTCAACATGGTTTTCAGTCTCGTCATCGGCACTTAAAAACTCAATATCGTGGCAGAAAAGAGTTATGACAAGTCGGCTTCCCGACTCTGTGTGCTTGTTATACGAGCGAAGCTGTCCTTCCACTCTTATCATATCACCCTTTTGAGGCAGTTCAAGGCATATGCGCTCGGGTATGGTAACAGGCAGTACATCCACCGTACCGCTCAGTCTGGGTACACTTATTTTTGAAGTATAGAATCTCTCGCCATAGAGCATATGGTCCGTCTCAAGCGGCTCTGTAAGTGTGCCTGCAATTACTGCCATGTTGCAATCGTTGGGTTTATACATACAATATCTTCTCCGAATGTTTTTCATGATTTCACTAATATATTTATTCCCATATTTGAAAACATATGAGGCGCAAAACGCAAAGAAGCCAAAAAGCCCGTTTTTTCGTGCAAAAAACGGTTCCAATCACATTTGTGCCATAATTCTACACAAGTTTGGCTCAATAGCTATATTGCAAATTCATAATCATGGGGTATAATTTCATCGTAAAGTAAAAATTTGTTTTATCTAAAGGAGATGCCTTCATGGAACGCAACTGGTTTGAAGATCAGCCAAGCACAAATCAAAACAGCAGTTTTAACAGCAGTTTTAACAGCAGTTTTGACAACAACTTCAACAACAGCAGCAGCAACAGCTTTGACAACCGCAACAGCAGCAGTAATAGCAGCTATTACGGAAATTACTATTCATCTCAGCCGCCGCAGAACAACAAGCCCAAAAAAGAAAAGAAGAATGTCACATTCGGACAGCTTATTTGCTCACTGATAATTGTCGCACTCGTATGCGGCGTAGGCGGTGCATATTTGGGAACGGTCTTGAGCGGAAGCAATTCATCAAACAAAGTTCAGCCGGGTGGTCTTGTTCTTGTTGACCCATCCGCCGACCCCAACGCCACTCCCACGACACCTCCCTCCTCGGGTCTTGCAATATCAAGCGGCGGTAACACTTCAACCTCTACCACCGATATGCTCCAAAAGTGCATGTCAAGCATAGTCGGCATATATACAGAGAGCACGGTTTATGACAGAACAGGTCAGGCATACACACAGGACCTCGGCAGCGGCAGCGGCGTTATAGTAAAAGCTGACGGCTATATCGTTACAAACTATCACGTAATCGAAGGCGCATCAGGCATACGAGTATACTTGCAGGACGGCACCGAATATCAGGCCGAACTCGTAGGCAGTGACAGCGCCACAGACCTTGCAGTCCTCAAAATTGAAGGCGATTCTTTCAGTGCCGCAACATTCGGCGTTTCAAAAACTTCAATAGTGGGCGAACAGGTATATGCTATAGGCAACCCCTTGGGCTTCCTCACAACAAGCGTAAGTGACGGAATAATCAGCGGCATCGACAGAACTATAACCATCGAGGACCAGTCGATGACACTCATGCAGACAACCGCAGCAGTCAATCCCGGCAACAGCGGCGGCGGTCTTTTCAACGCCAAAGGCGAGCTTATAGGCGTTGTCAACGCAAAGAGTACAGGCACGGATGTTGAAGGCTTGGGCTTTGCCATTCCCATCGACATCGCACGCCCCATAATCTCCGACCTTATGGATTACGGCTATGTAACAGGCCGTCCCTATCTCGGAATCATGATGAAAAATGTAACGCTCTATGATTCGAGCTTCGGAAGTTTCTACTTCCCCTCCTACATAACTCGTGTTCAAATAACCGAAGTTCTGGAAGGCTCATGCGCACAAGCAGGCGGCGTGCTCAGCGGCGACATAATACTTGCGCTCGACGGCGTTGAAGTAACAGGCTCATCACAGCTTTCATCAATGCTTGCAGACTAC
>JAFSFN010000125.1 GCA_017435185.1 Clostridia bacterium
GCCTGGCCGGTGCCCAGATCATCTGCTGCCCCTCTTCCGATCATGAAGTGGGCGGCTCCTTCCGGGCCCGCAGAAATCAGATCCGCCAGACCAGCGCCTCCGGCCTCTGCGGCTACCTCTATGCCGCTTACCGCAGAGCTGCTTGTGTATTCATGGAGCGTATATGCGGCCTTTTTTTGGTCAAGTATACGGCATACATTTGTCTTTTCCGCCATTGCTTTTCCTCTTTTCAAAAATAAATATTATGTATCATACTCACAATAGTAAAGAGTGTTATTGTCAGTATCATATATCGCAAATGTTAAGTTGAACGACGGTCTGTTAAGAAAACTTGTCTCGTCCTTACTGTTTTCATCCTCACTCTGTCTGTCTAAGAAGAAATAATAGCCATTTTCCACTTTAGGGAAACACGGCACGCCGTTCATGTTGACATATGGGCCTATGACGGCATTTTCATATTTAACCCCATAAATCGCCGCAACCAGAGATTCGCTGAGCGGAAGTTTTCTCCATTCTATGCTTTTCGCTATTTCAGCGGCAACGGAAGAATTGCACTGAGCCACCACATACTCCAAACCGTCGCCAAAAAAGCCGCCGTGACTGTCAGTATTGCTCAATATTTGGCACTCTTTTGCATTGATGCCCAATGTTTCAGACAATCTCTGCATTGTCGTCATCTCATTACAGGCAGAAGCGAGAAGCATTACAACGCATAAGAAAACAACAATCAAACGCTTCATTCTTTTCTCCTCATTCTTCGTCCGGTATATATTCAAGCAGATCTGCAGGCTGACAATCAAGTATCTCGCACAGCGCATTTAATGTTGTGAATCTGAAAGCCTTCGCCTTTCCGTTTTTGAAGTTTGACACATTCGCCATAGTCATATCGAGCTTTTGTGCCAATTCAGTGAGCGTTATCTTGCGTTTTGCCATCATAACATCCAAATTAACAATTATCATATTCTGCGCTCCTTAAAATATGGAATCGTTTTCTTCCTTCATTTTTGCGGCTCTTTCAAATACTTCTGCCATGCATATTGCCAGCAGGCCTATTGCCGCCGCAACGAACGCTATTATCGGCATAAACACCCATGCCGTTGTGCAAGTCATCAGGAATGCTGTAACCGCCGCACATACAGCAGTTTCTATAAAAGCACATACTGCAATATTTTTTAGCGTTCTTGATACTTTCATCGAGAATATCTCGTCATCACGCAAACATTTTGTTATCTTTTTAAGTTCAAATAACGCTACTGCAAAAGGTATTGCACACAAATACATACTGACCATTCCGCCTGCAACACACCAGTATTCACGGCAGTAATCAGAAGCGTAAAGTTTAACCATCCAGCCAAATCCCAATACGCTCATCACGGCAATAAGCAAAAAAGTCAGAACTATTCCTATAATAACAAAAGCGTTCAGCAATTTTGCCTTAATTGTTCCTTTCATAAAAACACCTCCTGCTTTTAAGGACATTATAGCAGGAGGTTTATCGTTTTGCAATAACTTTTTATCGTTTCTCTTTATGTTTTTATTGTTTTTCTATTCGTAGAACTCTTCATCCACCGTAAAGATCAAATTGCCTTTTTCATCATACACACTTGCTTCAAGGCCTTTAAGTTCATCATGGTAGTCAAACTCACCGTCTTTGGTAACAGTTATGCTCTCTACGTATGAGCGATAACACCAGCCCTTTGAATCTTTAACTTCAAGATATATGGCAAGCGTCGAGCCGACAGGAAGTTCATACTCCGCGGTTATTTCAGAATCAAACGCTATGTTGCCTGCATTTATCGGAAAATCCAATTCAGGCCTCATTTGCACAGCGGTACCGTTGTTCCTGTCGCCGGCTGTATAGCGTTTTTTCTCAACTCCGTTTATTTCTTCAACAAATTCTGCCGATGTTATCTCAACATTTTCGCCTGCAAATATATCAACAAAAACCGAACCGTTTATTTTATATTTGCCTTTTTCATATGCGTATCCTCCCGAAAAATCAACGTTTACGCTCGGCAAGAAGTCATTTCTGGGATATACGCCCAACTCTGCGACTTCGCTCCTGACATTTCCGTCATCATTGAAAATGAATTTTGTAACACTCGCACTTTCGGCAAATGAAAGCTCGATATCGGCATAATAGGCGCCGTTCTCCAGAGTCATGGGATATTCTTGACCGTTGCATATCATTGAGGTCTTTGTGATAAGAGCGTTATATTCTTTGGGCGTAACAGTAAATCTTGCCGTTACGGTACGCTTTTCATAATCCACATTTTTATATAAAAAATCACACTCAGCAATTATGCTCGCATCTTCCTGAATGGTATGCTGGACATTATAAGATATATTGTTTATTGAGTTTTGAAGATTGTTCTGAACATTCATAAGCTGACTTTGCAAAGAGTCAACTTCTTCTTTCAAGCCAATGAGCATAAACAGGCTTATAACCGAAACTATGCAAAGTATTAAAGCAACCACTTTTTTCATGTTTTCCTCCTTATATTGCAGCAAGTGTAATCATAACTATTTCAGGGCGATTATTAAATCTGAACGGCAAAATGCTGTTGCCTATTCCCCTGCTTACAACCATATTTGTGCTTTCTTCGGCATACAGACCTGAATCATATTCGGGGAACAACCCTTGATTCGGAGCAATTATGCCCCCGACAAACGGAAGTCTGAACTGCCCACCGTGAGCATGACCGCTCAAAGTAAGATCAATTTCACTTTCGACATATTCACGAAACAATTCAGGTCTGTGTGAAAGCAGAACTGTGTATGCATTCTCATCATTCAGTCGTTTTAATTCATTGCCGATACTGTAAACATTGTTAAATGATGGGTCGTCAACGCCGATTATTTGAATCTTTTGTCCGTCCTTTTGAATGTATTTCATATCATTGTGAAGCACATTAACTCCGAGACTTTCCATACCGTATTCAAGTTTTTTATATGCATCTCTCGCACGCGCTTCATGATTGCCGGTAACATAGTATACCGGCGCTATGCTTACCGCCTTCGCAATAAACGAAAGCGCAATATCAATATTGGTGTTGCTCGAATCTATCAAATCGCCGGTAACAGCTATTATATCAGGCTTTTGCTGTTCAAGCATTTTTATGAGTTTTTCATTGTCTTTGCCCATCTGAGCATTATGCAGGTCGGAAACATGGGCGATTTTGAAGCCTTCAAAGGCAATCGGCAGGTTTTCGCTTTTGATTTTTATATCACTTACAATCAGCGCACTGTTCCCCCATGCAGTCCAAACCGCAAGGATAACCAAAACTGCTGCAAGAATCAGCCAGGTCAGCTTTTTATGGTTCATTGACGCTTCACTTCCAAAATTCAATAACCATATTTTATACTCTCTCTGCACCACTTACAAGGTCTTCAATCCCGCATTTCAAAAAGTTTTCGGAGCATATCTTTTCTCACAGTGCCTCAAGCATTTTTGTACCCTTTGTTTTGAGAGTATGCAGCATTATTGCATCAAGCACACCTATAAGCACTGCCGCAATGCAAACATAGACTGTAGGCGATATAATATGCGAAATCAATGCATAAGCACCGCCGAGCACAACAACAAATATCCACGGCACGAATATAGCAAGCATTACACTCATGCTCTGCTTCACGACTACCACTTCGTTTGTCCAATCAAGGTTAGGCATTTTTAAGCTCATAAGTAAACCGAAAGCGGCACACAGAAGCACAAAAAGCATACAGCATACAATTGCGGCTATGCCCGAAAACAGATCAATACGAAAAACCAAAGCCACTACCGTCACGGAAAGCAAAAGCGGAACTGCTGTTATCAGCAGATGTAATTCCAGTTTTGCTTTAAGCATTTGCCACGATGAGATGGGAAGCGCCCTTGTGACAGCAAGCGTTTTCCCTTCAAGTGATATTGAGGGTGCAGTAACGGTGTTCATAGTTGAGAACACTGCAAAAGCAGCGCACAAAATCAACGGCATCATTTTCCTGCCGCCCGCAGCTTCAAAAAGCATAACTACATTTTCTCTTTTTACAATGGCGAACACGGCTGCCGCTATCATGAATACACTTCCCAAGGCGCAGTTAAGCATATAAACAGGGCTTGAAGCCAATCTTTTCAATTCCTTTCTCAAAAGCGCAGCGGATGGCGATGCCGCTTTCACTATCTTTTCCCTGTACTTTTTGTACACAGTCCCTTTATTCGTTGTTGTAAGTTTCAAGAAGTTCCTTGCAAGCACTGCATATTCAAGTGCAAACAGCACGCCGATAATTAAGACAAAAACAAAAAGCGAAAGTATGTCACCGCAAGCACCGTTACCCATTGCATAAAGCGGATAAACCGCCGTCCTGATTGTATTGCTCACCTTTTCGGTATTTAGCAATATCACCTGTAAATATGATGACATTTGCGAATAAACAAAATAATATCCGACTATAAACGCAAGCGACAATATGACGCTTATTATATTCTTTCTTTTTATCTTTGAAGAAACAAGCGCAATCAAATATCCAAGTATACCTGACAGCAAAAGCGCAAACAGCGGAAGCACGAACAATATCACCGCCGCCGCAACACAACTTGCGATATTTGCTCCGCCGCAAATAAAATGCACTATAAAAGCAGGGATGGTCACCACCGCTTCAAATGCAAAAGCCATTATATATATCCCCACCATGCGTACAAACAGTATTTTTGAAGGCGGAATCGGCATTGAAAGCAAAAGCTCGTTGTCCTTTGCCTGATAAAGTGCCGAATATGCCGTAAACACACTGCCCACAATGCCTATGGCGGTTGCAAATATTGCCATCACGGCAAAGTAGAGCCATAAAAAGCCTTTTGCCGCAAAAGGGTGGTACACGGAAAATGCGACATTATAAAACATAACACCCATCACACCGAAAAGATATATAAACAAAAGACCGTAGAGCAGCATACTCTTGTTTGAAGCATTTTTATTGCTTGCACCTTTTCTGAGCATCTGTGCAAGCAATTCATTTATTTGCTTTTTAAGCAGAGCTTTAAGCATTTTCGTCCTCCAGTTCAAGGAATACTTCCTCAAGCGTTGTATCTCCCTTGACTTCGTCCATAGTGCCGTACCTGATTATTTTGCCGTTTTTAATTATTGCTACTTTGTCGCAGAGCTTCTCCGCCACCTCAAGCACATGGGTGGAGAAAAAGATGGCGCCTCCTTCATTGCACACATTACGCATGATACCTTTGAGCGTATGACTTGCCTTGGGATCAAGCCCGACAAACGGTTCGTCCATTATTATTAATTTGGGTCCATGGATAAGCGCCGCAATAACAGCGGTTTTTTGCTTCATGCCGTGTGAGTATGAGGATATGGGCTTAGCAAGATTCTCGGTAAGCTCAAACATATCCGCATATTTTCTTATTCGTTCTGATCTTTCCTTACGTTCTACACCGAAAATATCCGCAACAAAATTGAGGTACTGTATTCCCGTCATAAATCCGTACAATTCAGGATCATCGCTTATGTATGCAATTCTTTTCTTGCACTCAACGGGCGCTTCTTTTATTGATATGCCGTCAATAAATATGTCGCCCTTTTCAAAATTCAAAATTCCGCATACAGCTTTTATGGTAGTCGTTTTTCCTGCACCGTTATGGCCTATAAAAGCACATATCTCGCCTTTTTTGATATGCAGATTTATATCATCTGCCGCACGCTTTTCACCGTATGTTTTTGTAAGATTTTGTATTTTCAGCATAGTGAATTCATTATCTCGCTTTCCTTGAAGATGCAATATTCATTATCACATATATCCCCATAAGCACCGTAATGCTTATTATCAGCACCGCATACATCGTTCCTGTTTCTACCCTGCTTCCAAAAAAATACAGATTGCAGTCAACGGCATTCTTTATCGGCTCAATGGCCGCCCTGAGCATGGGCTCACTTTCCATTTTTTCAAACGCGCTCATGAGCGCATGATTCCGAACAAGACTCGTGCCGTATGTTCCCGGCAGAAATGATATGACTTTCTGCAATCCTTGCGGAAAACTCGATATCGGCATATATGCACCGCATATAAAGCCATAGCCTGAGCTGACTATCGTTCCCACTGCAGATATCTGCCCCTGTGACGAGAGAAAGAAATTTATAACCGATGACAATGCTGTACCAAACATTACGAGCAAAAACGTATCCAGGGCAAGGAGTAATATATCGCCCGCACCGAGAGAGCCGCCCACTGAGAAAAGATACACAAGGCAAATGCACAATGCAAAGAGGCATATCAAAAGTGTTGTTATTACGGTTGACAGATAATAGCCCAACGCCATTACGGAGCCTTTAATCGGAGCTATTGTCAAATCATTCACCGCACCCGTCACTTTGTCATCAACCATTCGCATATTGGCACAAAACGCCACCGTTACACAACTCACGGCAATCAGCGATGAGACAAGCTGACCGCCCACAAGAGAGTTGAGAATTTCCTCACTTATTTGTACCCCCTGCCCGACAGACGCCAAAAAGCTGTCCCTGTATACATTCGCTAAAAATGTCACATACAACACAAGTAGTATAACAGGTGTAATAAGTGAAGTAAAGAAAGTCCCCTTGTCCTTGAAAAACAGTTTTGAATTTCGCCATACAAGCGTTTTCAATGCACTCATTTTTTCAGTTCCTCCCCAAAAGCTGTTTACCGGTCACAGCAAGAAACACATCGTCCATCCTGCCTTTTGTTATCTCAAAATCTCCGAACAACTCACCATGCCTCATTATCAGTTCCACTGCCTGTGCCGTATCGTTTACAAACAAACGATATCCGCCAACTATTTTCTCATACGGTCTTTTAAGCATTTGCACTTCGGCTTCGCTTATTCCGTATATGCTCACAAAATCACCGCTGTATTTGTTTTTTAGTTCAAGCGGAGTTCCCATAGCACATATCCTGCCGTCGTCGATTATGAGCACCCTGTCCGCATCCGCCGTTTCTTCCATGTAATGAGTTGTGAGAAACACCGTCATATTCCTGTTTTTTCTAAGCTGTGCCAAACAATCCCACACCTTTTTTCTGCTCTGAGGATCAAGCCCTGTTGTGGGTTCATCAAGTATGAGTATTTTGGGGTCATGCACCAATGCTCTTGCAATATCTACCCTGCGGCGCTGACCGCCCGAAAGCCTGCCCAGCGTCCTTTTATGCAAGTCATGCAGCTCCAGCATATTCGATATCTCATCAAGACGCTTCTCAAACATTTTGCCGCTTATTCCGTAGAGTGCGGCTCGGCTTTTGAGATTGTCATACACATTAAGCGCTTTATCAAGCACCGAGTTTTGAAATACTGCGCCTATATTGCGCTTTATGCTGTTTTTGTCATTATCAATGTCAAAGCCGTTTATAAAAACTTTTCCGTTGTCCTTTTTGAGCTGCCCGCACATTATTGAAATCGTCGTCGATTTACCCGCGCCGTTAACGCCCAAAAAAGCAAAGAGTTCACCCTCATTCACAGAAAAGCTGAGTTCTTTGACGGCTTTAACTTCTTTGAAAGATTTGCTTAGATTCTCAATTCTTATGATTTCCTGCATTGTGCCCTCCTGATATCAAATTGATATCATTTAGATTATAATTCTGTTTCTAACTTCTGTCAATACGCCATTGAAACAATATTTGTCACTTTGGCCGCATTGACACGGCAACATGATATTAGTTAAACTAAGCAGTGATTACCACAATATAAAATCGGTAGGGAAAACAAATACAATGTTCGACAAGCATATTTTCTTTTGGAAAATCTTATTACCGCCCGTACGACTTTTTCTGCGGATAAAATTCGGCTACACATACGACAAGGCAAAGGATCTTCCCGAAAATGAGATATAAGGGCTCGGTCGCCGCTTCAACTTCTTGTGTTCGTCTATCCGGCGGCACTTCTCCTGTTCATATTCAAAGCAGGCAAAAAGAAAGAAAGAATCAAAAAATGACATAATATTCAATTTTGTCATCATATTCCGATTTATATTTATCTTTTTAGGAAATACTGTTTATATAAAGATTTTTAAGGAGTATTTTTTATGGAAAAAGATAAAGAAAAAACTTCATCCATACCTGTCGATGACGACCATATGCAGACCGTATCTTTTCAGGAATTCACAGGGCTCATACCTGCAGGACTTTCATATGACGAAGATTCCGACATCTATGAAGAGCTTTCCCCCTATCTTCCGCCCCGAGCATATATACAGGGCTTCGGAGATTTGGAAAAGTAAAAGACAACAAAAAACAGGCAGTTATGCCTGTTTTTCTTCGTCATCCATAAGTTTTTGAAAATCTTCCAACACTACGAGATTCTCTTTTTCCGTATATCCGAAATGGCCGCTCTCGCACAAAACAGTATTTGTAATATTTGGATTTGAATCAAGATATTTACAGCTTTTCAATGAAACCAAGTCATCATTCTCGGATTGATAGCTGAAAGTCGGCACTTGAAGCAGATGTATCATTTTTCTGACCGTTTTTGCCTCTTTCAACAGTTCTGTAAAGCGTGGTGCCCATCCGATATAATCCCAAGGGCGACTGCCGACTGTTTTAACACTGCAATCCCTCATCATAGCATTGACCGTGGCATCATTTCCGCCCATATTAAGCGCTACTTTCATATTTGCGAGCAATACTCTCAAACGCATATGAACCCGAAGCGGCACAGCAAGCAAAAACAGTTTTTTTATCTTTTGCGGATATTTTACTGCCGCTTGTATCGCAAACAGAGTTCCCATCGAATGGGCAACTATTATAACTCTCTCATTTTCGGCAAAAAGCATCTGTAAGTGTTCATCCACTTGTTCTTTCCACTTTTCCATGGACGATGCAGCAAATTCCTTCACGCCTTTTCCATGACCGTCAAGCAGTATATTATGTACCGACCATTTCTTTGGTATAAGCTCAATAAAGTCTCTGAAATGGTCGGGAGTTCCGACTATTCCGTGTATGAGCAAAACGGCAGTTTTGCTGTCTTTCTGATTTCTTATATACTCGCAATGCCTCACGCTTTTATCTCCTCATTTTTCGTGCTGCAACCAAGCAGCCATGCACCGTATGCAATACAGATAATCGACTGCACAACAGCTGTCACTATATCAGTCTGTGCACTACTCGTTTCACAAGCAAATACGCTCAGTGAGTTCACGACCGCATGGGATATGATGCACGGGATGATGCTCTTTCCGACATGAAATACGGCCGTATAGCAAAAGCCCACCGCAGAAGCATAAACCAGCTGAAGCAAAGTGTCGAACAGAGGCGCACCCAAGAGAAGATTTACGATATGTCCCATTCCGAAAGTCAACGAGGAAACGATTATTGCCGTCTTTACATTGTCCCTGCACATTCCTTTGAAAAGCAAGCCCCTAAAAATTACTTCTTCGATGAAAGCGACAAGGCACATACTTGTCACACCAAGCAGTGCTGCAGGCACTGAATCTTTCAACACAATACCGTTCCACAAATTGACCGATGAAGCTATAATCAGCGGAATAAAGTGCAAAAAACTCTTTATACTGCCCTTAAAAGCGCACAAGCCCACATACTCGAAAAGCTGATTTTTTCCTATAAATAAAAACAGAATAACCGACAGCACAAAACCGACTGCCACGGTTAAAAGTTTTGGGATGCCTATACTTTCTGAAATTCCGTCAGCAAGGCTGAATCCGACAACATATATGACTATCCACAAAACAGCAAACAGAGTCTGATCCTTGTCGAAGAGTTTTTTCATGTGTGTCTTGCCTTTCTTGTTTCCGTGAGCTTATCTTATGATAAATTTGATATTCAACCTTGTCAACCGCACAGCACAAAACACGCTTGAATACATCAAAAAAACATTGTATCCTATAATTAAAAGAATGATTTGCAATATGCAAATTGGAAAGGCAAACTATATGACATTCAAAAAAACTTTGACGGCAATACTTTCTTGTTCATTAACCGCAGCAATGCTTTCAGCCTGCTCAATAGCAGGTTCGGGCAATGCCGGCCACACTCATTCTCCCTCGGATGAATGGGACCGCAATGCACAGCAGCACTGGCACGCATGCGAGTGCGGCGAAAAAATCGACGCTGCAGACCACAGCATAACAGACAGCGTATGTTCTGTGTGTCAAAGTAAGATATGGGATTTTGATGATTCTGTCGAGGTGTGCAACTACAACGAACAAGGTGAACTTATTCGTTCCACACTTTATGATGCTGACGGTAATGCATCGAGTGATATTCGCTATGAATTCGAATATAACGCAGACAATATTCGAATTTCTACAACTGTCTATGAAAACGGCCGCATGATAGAAAAAACAGAATATGCCACAAATGCAGACGGCGAAAGCATTGCAGTCAAGATCACAAATTGGCTCGGAGACGGTTTGTCCGTAATAAACGAATACGATGAAAACGGCGATGTAACAGCCATGTACAGCTATGATGAAGCAAACAAACTCACATTTGAAGGCCACTACGAATACTCTCTCACGGCAGACGGTGAAAGCTACCAGTCAAAGCTTGAAGAGCACGATCTTACAACCGATACAAAATATGCTTGCGAATATAACGAATATGAAGACATATTGAGCAGAATATTTTATAATACCGACGGCACTGTAAAATCTTCGGAACGCTATGAGTACGGATACGACGAAAACGGCAAAAAACTTTGGTGCAAGACATATACCAATGATATTCTCACTTATGAAGTAGTTTCATATGCATCAGGTTCGGACGGTGAGTCGTCATGGCGTTATCCAAAAAAGGCAATCGAGTATTATGATGACGGTACAAAGCTCGTTTCAGAATACGACGAAAAAGGCAATCCGTATATTGAAACTTACTTCAAAGCTGACGGAACAACAGACCGTGTACTTACCTACGAATACACGCTCACTTCAGATGGCAGCTACTATAAATCCAAGGCGACAGAACAATTTGAAGACGGCACAAAAACAGTTTCCGAGTATGACGAAAACAAAGAGCTCATCACTCAGGCCAGGTATGATGCCGACGGAAATGTAATCGAATAAGCGTCACACAACTTAGAAAATAAAGGGCGGATTTCTCCGCCCTTTATTTCGTTCACTTTATAATATTATAGTGTATATATTTATCTTCCAGCTTTTCAAGGCGTTCCTTTAAGCGAATCAACATAAAAAACTTATGGCGAATCCAATCTATAAACAAGCATACTAAAAAAATAATCAATGCTGAAGCCAAAATTCCTGCTACCATCATGGGTGTGTTCAATTCAGTTAAGAAAACAAATTTTTCAGAAATGAAGTGTCCCCTCACAGCTTCGTGTTCATGAATTAAATATACACCGAAAGCAGCAGGTGCAACGGCAGAAATAATCCTCGCCGGTTTCGGTGGTATTTTTGCATTTTTGAATGTTAAAAACAGTGCAACAGCGGCAACAACCATTGTTGGCGAAATATAATTAAGAAAAGCATTTGTCGTTTTCGGCTCCCCTGAAAGAGCTGCCGTTATACTTTCGCTGCCAATCCTTATTCCCCATGAAAGCAGTACACTGCCGATATATATCAATACAGCTTTGCTTGATTTTAACGCATCTCCCCACCCATATTTTTTGATATACGCACCAATAACATATAAATACGCGAGCCAGAAAGTGCTGTATCCCAAAGATGTACCGAATGTGTCTTTGTTCGCAAGTGTCGGGATTACAGTAAACACAAAAAACAGTAAGCACATGTATGTTTTCAGTTGTTCTTTTGAAAGTGCATTTATGCC
>JAFSFN010000126.1 GCA_017435185.1 Clostridia bacterium
ACCCGATTTTACAATGCCCCCTGAAGCAGAGCACAGCGGTCAAAAGAACAGCGGTACAAGCAATGAGAAGCTCATAGCACCGGTCGATGGCGAGATAATCTGGGGATATGCGGTCGATGAACTCATATTTTCAAGAACGCTTTCACAGTGGATGACACATTCGGGAGTGGATATCGCTTCGCCCAAGGGGACCGAAGTGTATGCGCTCAAGGGTGGTTGCATTGAAAATGTATATACCGATGATCTGCTCGGTGTAACGGTTGTTGTGGCACATGATGACGGTATGATGAGCGTGTATGCAAATTTGAAAGAAGAACCGCCCGTCAGTGAGGGTCAGCTCATTGAAAGCCGTGACCTTATAGGCTTCATAGGTGACACTGCAATAAGCGAATGTGGGGATGCAAGCCATCTGCATTTTGAACTCTATAAGGGAACGAACACAGTCAATCCTGTCGATTATGTACGCTTTGACAAGACAAGCATAGAATAAAACAATCAGAGCTTTACGCAGCCGTCTTTGAGGCGCAAGAAGCAGACATATTTTTCTTTTACTTGTATGCCGGACAACGCAAAGAGCGCATCGGCATAGAGCGAGACCTGCTTTTTGTGCTTTTGGGCGGCTTCGTATTTTTCGGACGGATAGGCGATATAGTCTGTTTTATAGTCCAAAATGACCCACTCTCCGTCCTCGATGAAACAGCAGTCTATCATGCCCTGCAAGAGTATTTTTTCATCGTCGGGGGCGTCCATAACAGCCGATGCGTTTATGCGGTGATTGAATTTAAGCTCACGCTCTATGCGGTCGGACGCACAAAGTCTCCTGCCGATGTCGCTTGCAAAGAAGCCGACAATGGAAGCTCTGTTGACCGCCTCGGCTTCCTCTTTCAACAGATGACCTTCGAGCACAAGACGAGCTATTTCTTTTTCAACACTTTCAAATGTATGGGGCATTATTGTAATATGCTCCATGACGGTATGGGTGGCAGTGCCACGCTGTGCCGCATTAAAAACACCCTCTTTTTGTATCACGAAATCGGGAAGTATGCGGCTGCTGAGCACGTTGCCGTCGAGCTTTGATACGCTGACCTTTGACGGCACTTTTGTTGCCGCCATGAAAGGATAGCTCCATGCAAAGGGCGACATGGAATTGTCGGACACGGGAAGCGATGCTTGAACCGTGAATTTTCTGTATAATGATTCGTCGAGCGCTTCACAAGAAAGAGATGCAGTGGGCGCAAGATGAATGTGGGGCTGTATTTTTAAGTGTATCAGCCAGTCAAGGAATGTGTTTGCACGCATGGCACGCTCTTTTGTGAGCGTTTTCGGAACGCTGAGACAGCGCTTTTCGATGTCTTTGAGTGCGCCTACCATTATGAGCTGTTCTTTTGCTCTTGTCATGGCAACATATAAAAGTCTCATTCTTTCGGCGGTATTTTTATTGGCAAGGCGCAAAGCTATGCTCTTGCGATAGAACGTATCGAATCGCTTATTGCCGCTTGTGAGCCTAAGACCGATGCCGAGCTCGCTGTCCATGAGTACAGTGTTGCCGCTTTCGGAAGAGTTAAATTTTGCATCAAGGCCTGCAAGAATAACTACGGGATATTCAAGCCCCTTGCTTTTGTGTATCGACATTATCGAAACAACATCAGAAGTGCTTTTTTGAACTGCGCTCACAGAGCCGTACTTATTGGCCTTGTCCATATATGTAATGAAAGCGGAAAGAGAGTTTGAACCGTTCAATGTGAAGTCCTGAGCACGCATAATAAGCGCATCGAGATTGGAACTTCTCACTTCACCGCCGCAAAGTGCGGATACATACTCGTAGAAATGTGTTTGAGCAAGAAGCAGATCGAGAAATTCGCACAGTCCCAAAAGGCGGCACTCGTTCTGCCAGTTTTCAATGTTTCCAAGCAATATTCTGCATTTTTCGCCCAGTGATGTGCCATCGTCTGCCGCGCGAAGCAGTGCATCGAGTATGGCATCGTTTTCGCCCGTCCTGTAATTTGAAACAAGCAATATAAGCTCATCGGTGGAAAAACCGCCGATTGGCGAGCGGAGCACACTCATGAGCGGAATATCCTGCCTGCGATTGTCTATGACACGAAGCAGATTCATGAATATCTGCAC
>JAFSFN010000018.1 GCA_017435185.1 Clostridia bacterium
ATTAACTTTATTACTGCCATTACTGTATTTCGTATGCATCAACAACTGCAAAAAAGCAGATGCAGAGTTGAAAAAATATATTGCCGCATAGTAATCTGTTGACACATTGAATTTATTGGCATATACTTTTCTTGACAAATGAATAGCATGTGTATCCGCATTTTCTGCCGATATTTTTATATCGAGGGAATACGAATGAGATTTTCGAGCTATCCCAGTAACCGTGAAGCTGACGAAAAGGCATTATGCCACTGCCGTTTTAGGCGGGAAGGCGCCACAGTAGGTTGAAGCCAAGCCGGGAGACCTGTTTACACATAATATAATGCTCCTGGGGTGGGGTTTAGCTATATACACAACGAAGTATCGCTTTATAGGTTGCTCCTCTGCATGGGACGAGCAGCTTTTTTGTTGCTTTTCTCGGACTGTTCATTTGAATATTCCAAAAGGAGGTTTTTTCAATATGAAAAGCCGAAAGTGTACTTCTTTGTTGCTCACTCTTGCATTTATGCTCGCACTCACCGCCTGCACTGCAAAAGTGAATGAATCTCCCTCTTCTTCATCCGCTCCGACCGACGGTGCTGCAAGGACTGTCACATTCACCGACATGACAGGCCGCACTATAACTTTGGAAGATGAAGCTGAGCGCATAGTCGCACTTACCGCCGCCGACTGTGAGATACTATATGCACTTGGCGCTTCCGACAAGCTGGTCGGGCGCGGCGAGTACTGCGATTATCCTGCCGAAGTTCTAAACATTCCATCAGTTCAGTCAGGCTCTGAGACCAATATAGAGCAAATAATAGCACTCAAGCCCGATGTTCTTGTTATGGGCACAATCGACCAAACCGAGGAACAGGTCGCTTCGCTTGAGGCCGCCGGTATCAAAGTGGTCGTTTCAGACGCTGATGACATAGAGGGCGTATATACCGCTGTCAATATGTTGGGAACGCTTACCGGCAACACCGAAGAAGCCGCATCGGTCATTGATTCGATGAAGTCCACTTTTGCTCAGGTAAGCTCAAACGATACAACAGGAGATAAGAAAACTGTCTATTTTGAAGTGTCACCCTTACAGTACGGGCTCTGGACTGCAGGAAGCGACACTTTTATGGATGAAATAGCTACCATGCTTGGGCTTGAAAATGTTTTTTCCGATATAAGCGGCTGGGGCGAGATTTCTGAAGAACAAGTTTTGAGCCGCAATCCCGACTATATTGTTACCATCTCAATGTATTTCGGCGAAGGCCCGACCCCCGAAGAAGAAATAATGTCACGCGCAGGCTGGGAAAATGTGGAAGCTGTTAAGACCGGTGCAATATTGAACCTTGCAAATAATGAGATCTCACGCCCTGCTCCGCGACTTGCAGAAGGCGCAAAACTTATGTACGATTTTATAAACAATAATTAATTTGAGGCTTTGATGAAAAAGCGTATTTTAACTTCCGATGTTAATACGAAGCATAACGGCGAGGGATTTTCATTCCTCGCCTATGCGCTTTTCTTTATCATAACGCTCTTAACTCTTCTTTTCTGTGTATGTACAGGCAGTGTCAGCATCCCTCTTTCTAAAACCGTCACCATAATCACTGATGCAATACAAACGCTTTTTACCGCTTCCCCACTGCCTACAGGAACCGATGCATCCATAGTTCTTTCAATACGACTGCCCCGTGTCATATGTGTTGCACTTACGGGAGCTTCACTGTCGCTCTGCGGCTGTGCCATGCAGGGACTTTTGAAAAATCCGCTTGCAGACGGTTCAACTCTCGGCGTATCGTCGGGTGCTTCACTTGGTGCTGTTTTGGCAATTGCGTTCAACATAACGCTTCCCTCGCTTCCGTTTGCCGCAACAACAGTATTTGCCATTATATTCGCTTTTGCTTCACTTGTTATCATACTCTCACTTGCATATAAACTCGATTATTCCCTTTCCACAAACACGATAATACTCATCGGAGTAATATTCTCCATGTTCATATCAAGCATACTCTCGCTCATAATCACTTTTGCTCCCGATAAGGTACGAGATATCACTTTCTGGACAATGGGCTCTCTTGCTTCAAGCACATATACAAACGCACTCGTTCTGCTTGTATCGCTCGGCATATGTTCATTCTTCATACTTTTCAACGCGCGTGAACTCAACGCATTCGCTATCGGCGAAGATAATGCACGGCATATAGGCGTGAATGTCAAAAAAGTCAAACTCCTTATTTTCGTTCTTGTTTCAGTTCTCATAGGTGTGTGTGTATCTATCGGCGGCACTATCGGCTTTGTCGGACTGGTAACCCCCCATATGCTCCGCATGATAGTGGGCCCCAACCACAAAAAACTGCTTCCTGCATCAATGTTCGGCGGTGCAGTATTCTTAATGCTTGCAGACCTTCTTTCACGAATATTGCTCAATCCGCTTCAGCTTCCTATAGGTGTCATCACCTCGTTTATAGGAGCAATACTGTTCATATATATTTTCTATCGGTCAAGGAGGGCAGAAAAATGACAGCTCCCCTGCTTGAAGTAAAAAACCTCTCTGTAAACTACGGCGACCTTTCCATAGTCAAAGACGTGAGTTTTTGTGTTGACTGTGGGCAATGGCTCATGGTAACGGGTCCCAACGGCGCAGGCAAATCAACCGTTATAAACGCAATATCGCAAGGAACTGCATATGACGGCAGCATATTTTTAGACAGTAAGGACATAAAAAAATACAAGCCTGCCAAGCTGTCACAAAATGTCGGAGTGTTGTCTCAATCGCATTTTGTAAGTTATTCGTTCACCGTCGGCGAAGTCGTCCGCCTGGGTCGATATGCTCATTCGTCCTCAATATTCAAGTCATCCGACATCGAATGTGAAAAGTACATCGAAGAAGCACTTGAAATAACAGGTATGACAGAGCTGAAAAACCAATCCGTACTCACACTCTCGGGCGGTGAATTGCAAAGAACATTTCTCGCACAGCTTTTTGCCCAAAACCCACGGCTTTTGATACTTGACGAGCCCACCAACCATCTTGACCTCGTATATCAAAAGCAGATATTCGCACTTTTGAGCAAATGGCTTTCATCGGGTGATCGTGCAATAATATCGGTCGTGCACGATCTGAGTCTTGCAAAGGCATACGGAACTCATGCCCTTTTGCTCAACAAAGGACGCTGTGCCGCATTCGGTACCGCACAAGAAGTTTTTACACCCGAAAACCTCAACAGCGCATATTCCATGAATGTGTATGACTGGTTTTCAAATATGCTCTCACAATGGAACATTCAGGAGTAGATATGATAAATTTCAAAGAACTGAACAACAGCATATCACCGTTTTCCGTTGAAGCCGCACGCTTAACTCGTGACCACTGGAACAGCATCGCCAAACCCATAGGCAGTTTGGGGCTTTTGGAAGAGGCTTTGGTACAGATAGCAGGGCTCACGGGTTCTCACCGCATAAGCCTTGAAAAGCGTGCTGTAATCGTTCTGTGCGCAGATAACGGCGTTGTGGAAGAAGGAGTCACACAGACGGACGCTTCCGTAACAGCTGACATGGCACACAACATATCAAGCGGCAACGCATCCGTTTGCTGTATGGCAAAGGTTGCAAATGCCGATATAATCACGGTCGATATTGGCATGAAC
>JAFSFN010000002.1 GCA_017435185.1 Clostridia bacterium
GGAATCATTGTGTTATAATTGGGAAGAGCACCGTTTGTCTTGTAGAAGTTCAATACTTTTGTGTACATATAGAACATGCTGTTGTAGTTTGCAACGCCTGCTTCCATTGTGGAGTAGTTAGGAACCAAATTGCCATTAGCTGCAGACCAAGCAACTATCTGCTTTGCTTCGTTGACGAAGTCAGCCTTCATGACCTGTGCATTTGTTGAATCCTGTGATGATGCCGGATTGTCAGGAGCTTTTACATTGGTAACTGTAAGAGCGTTTGATGCACCGTTGCCGAGGTTATCAACCTGCTTACACATAAGCATGAAGAAATCAGCGCCCGGAATAACCGTACCGCCAACTGTTACTGTTGCCGGGATTTTCTTGTTTGTTTCAATCCAGGTTTTTGAATTTGCAGCAGCTGTATATAAATCAGTTGCTGTGACTGTTGTTGCTGCCGATGAGACCATGGGTATGATAGACATAACCATCATCAGTGCCAATACGAGTGCCAATGCTTTTTTCATGGATACTTCCTCCTTATTTTTTTTACAAAAGCATTATTCATAATAAAAGCCGACATCCATTTGTAAGTTTTCAATTTTGCAAATGAAAAAACTCACTTATGAAGTGCCGATTTCATATTACTTAATGTTATGTTAGCAATAACCTTACTTTATGTCAATAGTTTTTGAACAATATATGATATTTTCTTCTCAATGTGGATTTTCTTGTCACATATTCAGCTTATACATACAGCAATAAAACCGGCTGCCTTTCGACAGCCGATTTTATTGCTTTGCTATATAAGGGTATTCGCTTATACGGTAACGATTAGCAAAAACGCTTACTATTCATTACCTGGTATTATGTTAACAATAACTTCGGGTAATGTCAATAGGTATTTTTACTTTTTCATAAAAAATCTCAACCTTTGAAATATGGCTTTTTGTTAACGCTTCCTTGTCTCACTTTCATTCAGGAGCTTGCTGCACGCCGCTGAATGCGCTTAAAACAGAAACAAGACTTCCCATATATTTCTTGCCTTCGATATTTAGGGGCAAACACTATGTGATATTGGCATCTATACTTTGAATGTGCACTACTCTTTACTTCGTTCTTTTCTTTTTTTACCATGTTTAAAACCTCCTTTTCTTTTGTGCAATACGGTCGCCAAACCTTTGCACATTATATCATGGAGGTTTTTTTACTTATACTAAAGTTTTTATCTTCCCCCAGTAGAACTGGGGGTTTATTTCCACGCCTTGAAGGCTCCAAATAGAGACCTACGACTTTTCAGTCATAGGTCTCTTATGGGCTATTGCGGAACTTAATGGTTATTTAATTCAGATATAGCTTTGTTAATTAGATCCAAATTATAACTCTGGCCATTTACAGCCGACATATCAACGTGAGGTAGCATTGGTTTTGAAAGTTTTCCATCATTAGATAGGTCAAAATCTTGTTCAGAATAACCACCCATCTGATTCTGCGCTGATACAGTAACATCCCACCCAAAATCACCACTGTTTTTATGGATATACTTAACAGTCACAGATGAAGGATTGTAAAACGAATCTACTCCAAGTAAGAAGGTGTCAACAAATTCGCGTTCATTAGCACTTAGTTGCTCGTAGGCAGACGGCTCAATAACCGACACCGAACACGTATCATAGCTACCATTTTCACAACTAACAATAATATTTGTCTGGCCTTTTCCAACACCAACTATAAGACCATTACTATCCACAGACACGATAGAATCGTCAGTCGTTTTCCATGACACGCTGATGTGTTCATTTCCTTCCGGAACCAGAGTGTAGGACAATTGTTTGGTTTCTCCTACCTTGATCTCAATCCCATTCGACGATAACACAATTGCTACGTCCGACTCTACGTTTTCATTGTTCTGCTTATTTTGGCTATTCTTGTTGCCGTCATCAGTTGTCCTACCGCAAGCAGAAAGGGATAACAAGATCAACAACAAAGAAAGTAGCACAAGCACTCTTTTCATTGCAACTACCTCTACACTCTATTTCGCCATCAAACACATTTGCTTCATCAGTTTGAGAATGATTTTTACATTATCAAGTTGTACTGTCACCTATCCACCATTTTTGACCAGTATCTGTTTATACTGCAAGGAGTTATGGGGAAGTATGATGATTTACACATTTTCAGACCAGTTAAAGGAGAGAAAATGGCGCAAATTGGAGAGGATTTTGGAGAGTCTCCATTTATTTCTCACCAAAAACAGCTTTATTTCGCTTTATTGCGAATTATTTAATCCAAAGGTTTCATTGTGGGGAACAACAAAACGTCTCTTATTGTTGCCGAGTCGGTAAGAAGCATTACAAGACGGTCGATACCAATGCCGATACCGCCTGTAGGGGGCATGCCGTATTCGAGCGCGAGACAGAAATCTTCGTCGATCATCATTGCCTCATCGTCACCCTTGGCACGCTCCATTGCCTGCTGAACGAATCTTTTACGCTGGTCGATGGGGTCATTGAGCTCGCTGAACGCATTTGCATACTCATGGCCTGCAATGAACAGCTCGAAACGTTCGGTAAGGTGGGGTGCATCTGCTCTGCGCTTTGAGAGCGGCGATATTTCAACGGGGTAGTCTGTTACAAATGTAGGCTGAATGAGCTTGTCTTCTACAAACTCATCGAATGCCAATGTAAGCACTTTGCCTTTTGTTTCTTTCTTACCCTCGAGGTCTATGCCGAGCTTCTTTGCCGCCTCGCAGGCTTCTTCATCGGTTTCAAAAGCAAGGAAATCCACGCCTGTATACTGCTTGACCGCATCGTTCATACTGATGCGCGCAAAGGGAGGCGTAAGGTCAATCTCGCTGCCCTGATATGTTATCTTTGTAGTACCGTTTACAAGCTGACAGCACTTAGAGATAAGTTCCTCTGCGAGCTCCATCATGCCGACATAATCGGTGTATGACTGATATATTTCTATAGTTGTAAACTCGGGGTTATGCGTTGCATCCATACCTTCGTTGCGGAAAAGACGGCCTATCTCATAGACCCTTTCAAGTCCGCCGACGATACACTCCTTAAGATGTATCTCGGTCGCTATACGCATATACATATCAAGGTCAAGCGTATTATGGTGCGTAATGAAAGGACGTGCCGATGCGCCCGAAGCACTTGTGTTCAAAACAGGTGTTTCAACCTCAATAAAGCCCTTATTATTAAGTATATTTCTTATCTCTGCGACTATTTTACTGCGCTTAATGAATGTTTCTCTGACTTCATGATTTACTATGAGGTCAACAAAACGCTGGCGATAGCGAAGCTCAGGATCCTTAAGACCATGGAACTTTTCAGGCAAAGGACGAAGAGACTTTGAAAGCAAAGTCACCGTTTCGCAATGTATGGATATCTCGCCAGTTCGTGTCTTGAACACCTTACCGGTAACACCCAAAATATCACCGATATCCATTGTTTTGAACTCGGCATAATTTTCCTCACCTATATCATCGCGTCGTACATAAATCTGTATACCGCCCTTATAATCGAGCAGATGGGCAAAGCTCGCCTTGCCCATTATACGCTTGGACATCATGCGGCCTGCGATACTGACAGTCTTATCTTCAAGTTCTTCAAAATTACCGAGAATATCTGTGCTGTAATACTGCTGATCATACTTCACAATCTGGAACGGGTCTTTGCCCGCATCCTGAAGCAACTTTAACTTATCACGACGAATTTGGAGAAGCTCAGAAAGCTCCTCCTGTGTTAATTCCTTTTCAACTTCGATGTTGGTATTTTCGTTGTTTTCCATGTTTCCTCACTTGCTGCCTATAGACATTATCTTAAACTGCATTACTCCTCCGGGAGTATTTATATCTACTGTTTCACCCTTTTTATGACCAAGGAGGCCTGCGCCTACGGGCGATTCGTTTGATATTCTTGAAAGTGCGGGATTGGACTCTGCGCTGCCAACTATCTGATATTCGGCAACAGTTCCCGTTGCAAGCATCTTAACTTTGACTGTTGAACCGACTTTGACCGTTTTGTTATCAAGATTATCTTCATCTATAACAACAACATTTCTGAGCATGTTCTCTATTTCAACGATTTCATACTCAATGCGTGCCTGCTCGGTCTTTGCCGCATCATATTCTGCATTTTCGCTCAAATCACCGAAACCTCTTGCTATTTTGATCTGTTCAGCGATCTCTGTTCTGGCGGTGGTTTTCAAATATTCAAGTCTTGCCTCATATTTTTCGATACCCTCTGCCGTCAAACGTACTTCCGCCATGCGTATTACCTCCATTATAATAAATCATTTGGATTATATGAATCCGCTATCTCAATGTCAAGTCTTCCTTGTATTTTTCAAGCAAGCTGACCATTGCATCAAAAGTTTCACATAAGTTTATTTGGGTCCGAACCTTTGCCGCATCCCGCATACCGTGAGTGTACCATGCCGCATGCTTACGCATCTCCACCACCGAACGATCGCCCTTACAGCTTTGCAGACGTCGTGCGTGAAATATTGCCGTATCTATTCTTTCAATATCTGAAGGTTCAGAATATTCACCGCCCGACAAAACCGCTTTTATTTCTCTGAATATGAACGGATTGCCCTGTGCGCCCCTTGCAACCATTATACCGTCACAATCTGTTTGTTCAAGCATATTCTTTGCATCAATACCCGAAAAAACATCGCCGTTACCTATCACGGGAACGGTCACAGCGGCCTTTACCCGAGCTATTATGTCCCAATCGGCATTGCCTGAATACATCTGTTCTCTTGTCCTGCCGTGAACAGTAAGCATTTTTGCACCGCTATCCTGCGCCATGCGAGCAAACTCAACAGCATTGACCGTCTCATTTGTAAATCCCTTTCGGAACTTTACCGAAACAGGCAGGGTGGAAGCCTTTACCACCGCCTCTATGACGGCCGCCGCTTTTTTGAGATCCTTCATCAATGCGCTGCCCTCGCCGTTTGAAACTATTTTCGGAGCGGGACAACCCATGTTTATATCTATGAGCGATATATCACCCATGTATTCATCACACAGCCGTTTTGCCATGTCGGCCATTATTTTTTCTTCACTTCCGAAAAGCTGTATACCACAGGGTCTTTCGTTATCAGCGGTACACAAGAGCTGTTTTGTTCCGTTTCCGCCATAGAAAAGCCCTTTTGCACTGACCATCTCGGTAAATGTAAAATCACAACCCATATCTCGGCATATACTTCGATACGGCAAATCCGTAACGCCCGCCATCGGTGCAAGTATTACCGGAACATCAAGCGTTTTTCTCAGAAACGGAAGTTTATCAGCCATTCGCCGCCTCTGCCGACATTTCGGGAGTAGGTGTGGGCTCTTTATAGAGACTCATATCGGGAGTGGGAAGCTGTTCCTGCTCAGGATTTTCCTCTATGAGTTTCAGTCCGCTTATATACCAGCGTCCATCCGTCTTTTTGAATTCGATTTTATATCTTGCAGTAACATATGGCGGAAGCGCTGTTCTTGCGGAATTTTCTTCGGATTCGTCGTTCGCCGTACCCGTCATTGACGCCATACGCTCAACGACCTTCATAGACGCCTTATTGCTCCACGGCATAACACTCACACTCTCTACCGTGAGACGATAATCATACGCGCTGACCGTAAATTCCTTATATTTTCCGTCATAGAGTGCATCATCATTATCGATGAAATCCTGTGAAAAATGCTCAGCCAGCTCAACTACCGAGCCGTTTGTCACTATACAGCCGGCTCTGAGTTCCATGCCTTCAGTCGCAAGTACATAGAGATTGCTCGTATGCATGGCCCATATCATAAAACCATATGCCAACAGTATTATCACTGCTATTACGAGCAGTGTAATGAGCACATATAATATCGAACGCTTTGCTACCGAAAAGTTATTACGAATCAATATCGTCACCGTACCTTTATCATATATGTAAGTATACACGGGTATAATAATGCAATAATTATCGGCGTTTGTCAATCGTTAAAGTAGTTGACAAATTCAAATATATGTTTTACCATGTTGGTGTTATATTTTCCCTTAGGGGAAGTATAGCTTGCACTGAGATATGCGGGTGTAGCTCAGTGGCAGAGCGTCGGCTTCCCAAGCCGATAATGTGGGTTCGA
>JAFSFN010000127.1 GCA_017435185.1 Clostridia bacterium
ATCGACAGTCTTGCTTCAGGCATACCGATGCTTTCAAGTGCTTTCATTGCACTGACCGCCTGCACCATAGCATGAGGATTGGCAAGCCCAATATCCTCGGAGGCATGGGCAATCAGTCGCCTTACTATTATACGCGGATCCACACCTGCATATATCATTCTCGCAAACCATGCAAGCGCTGCATCGGAATCACTGCCTCGCAGACTCTTGCAAAAAGCGGACAGCATATCATAATATTGTTGTTCATCACAGCGCTGTACTTTCCTCTGTGCTGATTCGGCGGCAATATCTTTTGTTATGTGTATCACGCCCTCCTGCGGAGGAGTAGTAAGCACCGCAAGTTCTATGGCATTGAGCGCATTTCTTGCATCGCCGTTAGCAAGATTTGCAATGAGTTCAACAGCATCATCATCTATTTTTGTTTTATAATGCCCCAATCCTCGTTCTTTATCCTCGATTGCCTGACTTATCGCCTGCTTTATCTCGTCCGTGTTAAGAGGATAAAACTGGAAAACACGACAGCGAGACACGATAGCACCCGTCATCGCTATCATCGGGTTTTCTGTAGTTGAACCTATGAATTTGAGCACGCCGCTTTCAAGTGCCGGAAGTATGCTGTCAGATTGGGATTTTGACCAGCGATGGCACTCATCGAGAAGCAAATATGTGCTTTGACCGTACAATTTAAGGTGTTTTTCTGCATCGTCGATTATCTCACGCACTTCTTTAACGCCCGAAGAAACAGCATTGAGCTTTACAAACCTTGAGCCTGTGCTGTTTGCAATGACCGACGCAAGCGTTGTTTTTCCGCAGCCTGGAGGCCCGAAAAAAATCGAACTTTGGAGAGTATCCGTTTCTATTGCACGACGCAAAAGCCGACCTTTACCCACAATATGTGCTTGACCGATAAACTCGTCAAGCACTCTCGGGCGCATACGGTCGGCAAGAGGTGCTTTTTTAGCTGTGTTTTGCGAAAAAAGATCCATTAATTTTTAATCAGATCGTCCATTGTGAGCTGCTGCATGAGATTCATATTGAGCATACGATGCGGAGCGTCACTGAACATATTGCTCATGGGGAGCTTATCGTGAATGTGTCTTACCGCTTCTGCAAAGAGGGGCGCGGCAGAGATTATCTTTATCTTCTTGGGAGCCATTTCTGCTATTGCAGGGCAGTGAACCGTGTCAGTCGAAACGAGGAGCTTTATCGGGCTCTCTTCAATGCGTTTGATGCCCTTTTCTCTCAAAACGACATGTGAAAGGAAAGCGTATATATCCTTTGCTCCCTTGTTCTTCAAGCCTTCGGCAACATCTGCAAGTGTGCCGCCGGAAATCGTAAAGTCGTCTATAACAAGGCAGTTCTTGCCTTTAACATCGCCTATTATCTCGAGTACCTTTGCATTTTCATCATGGCCTGAACGCATCTTGTCGCCTATTGCCACAGAACAGCCAAGCTCATCCGCAAATGCACGTGCACGCTTTGCACTGCCTGCATCAGGAGAAACAACGACCAAGTCATCGTTGACTATGCCGAGATGATGAGCGTATTCACTCAAAATACCCTGTGCATAAAGATGGTCAAGCGGTTTTTTGAAGAAGCCCTGTATCTGTGCGGCATGAAGATCCATAGTCAAAACTCTGTCTGCACCCGCAAGCTCTATACATTCTGCGCATACTCTTGCACGAATGGAAACACGAGGCTCGTCCTTTTTATCGCCCTTTGCATAGCCGAAATAGGGAATGATTGCTGTAACGGAGTTTGCGCTTGCTCTCTTGAAAGCATCAAGGAAGAACAAAAGCTCCATGAACTCGTCATTGGAATTGAGACCTATCGTCTGAACGAAATAAACATCCTTATCACGGATACTTTCGTTTATTCTTACAAATGTGTTGCCCTCGGAAAAGTTTATCGTTTCACTGTCGCCGAGAGTACTTCCGAGATAGTTGCACATACGCTGTGCGAAGCCCTTACTTGCGCTTCCTGCAAATATTTTAACTGTGCCGCTTCCTTCGAACATAGAAATACACCCCCCAAAAACATTCTGCACTTATTATAGTCCCACATGATGTCTTTTGCAAGACAGGCATTCATAAAATTCGACACGGATTTTTAACAAAAACAAAAAAGCGGTCATTTTGCCGCTTTTTATAAATTATTTTTTGAGCTTTCTTCGATTATGTATGGCGGGCGCTTTCTTGTCGCATCAAACATACGCCATATATACTCGCCTATTACACCGAGCGAAATAAGCACAGTACCAAATCCGCCGAGCAATATGAGTGACAGTGCGGTATAACCGCTGACGCTGATATTTCCCGTCAATTTTGAAACAAGGATTATAATCGCCCAAATTATTGAAGCTATAAACATCACAAAACCGACAGATGATATGAACTGTATCGGAAAATACGAGAAGCCGAAAAGCGAATCCATGAACAGCTTTATCTTCTTTGACAGCGTCCATCTCGACTTGCCTATCTCACGCTTGAGGCGCACATATTCGACCTCTTTTGTTCTAAAACCGCTCCAGAGTATCTGCCCCATAAGCGATGTGTTTTTTTCCTCCATCGCATTGAGCACATCAATTACCTTTCGGTCTATCAAGAAGCAGTCAAAACCGCCCTTGGGCATGTTTTTCAGCGCAA
>JAFSFN010000128.1 GCA_017435185.1 Clostridia bacterium
GTTGATGGGGGTTTAATTGTGGGAGCGGCGGTGGTGGTCTGAGGAACTATCACTACCGATGACGGCAGGGGGGACGAATCAAATACATTGGGCGCATTTATGTTGAGTGCCGATGCAAAGAAATTCTCTCCTGCTGAGGTAGCCGACAGTATGGGCGGAATAATAAGCAGACCGACTACTGCAACGGAAGCCGATGCAATGAGCGGCGTCTTTATGCGCTTAAAGCCCGATTTGACGGCGTCTTTTCTGTTATTGCTTTTTTCGTTGTTTTTCTCCATGAAATGATTATAAAACATTTTTTTATATCTTGCTACCCAATATGGACAAATTGATACTTTTGTAATAAATCGAATAATGCGTTATAATATGGTTTATGGCAATGATGACGATAAACGGAATAAAGAAAATGTATGCAGCTCGCCTTCTCTTTGAGAACGTGAGCTTTGAAGTGAACAAACAGGACAAAATAGGTTTCATCGGCGATAACGGTACGGGTAAGACCACTCTTTTTCGCATTATCTCGGGTGAAGAAGGTGCCGATGAAGGAACTGTGCATATAGACAGAGATACTCGCATAGGTGTAATGTCTCAGATGACGGAAAATGATGACCTTTCTTTGTATGAATCTGTTTTAAGCGTATTTGACAGCCTGATACAAATGGAAGATGAGATGGAAAAGATAAATATTGCCATCGAAAACGGCGACAGCGATATTGAGCGTCTTGTAAAGCGTCAACATTCTCTGCGTGAAAGGTATGAAAAAGAGGGTGGGCTTACATTTAGAAGCCGTGCCGTTTCCGCTTTGATGGGAGTGGGATTCAAAACAGAAGAACACAACAGAAAATTAGCGGAACTCAGCGGTGGTGAACGAAACAAAGTTCAGCTTGCAAGACTGCTTTTGTCGGGTGCCAACCTTTTGCTGCTCGATGAGCCGACAAACCATCTTGATCTGCATAGCGTACAGTGGCTTGAGGATTATCTCAAAAACTATAATGGTGCGTTTATTGTTATTTCGCATGACAGATACTTTTTGGACAAGGTCACAAGCTCTACAATAGAACTTAAAAATCAGCAGATTACAAGAGGTGTAGGCAATTATTCAAGATATATGGAGCTTAAAAGCAGTGAACAGGAAACGCTCCGCCGAAAATACCTGAATACACAGCGTGAGATAAAGCGCATATACGGCATAGTAGAACAGCAAAGACGCTTTGGGCGTGAACGCAATTTTATAACTGCCGAGTCAAAATTGAAGCAAATAGAACGCCTAAAAGCAACTCTTGTTGCTCCGGAAAAGGACAGCGAGGGAATACGCTTTAATTTCACTGCCAAAGAAGGCGGCGGAAATGATGTTTTGATGGTTCACGGATTGAAAAAATCATATGATAAAACGCTTTTCGGTGACCTGTCAATGCACATACGCCGAGGCGACAGAGTGTTCATACTGGGCAAAAACGGCTGCGGAAAAAGTACATTATTAAGAATACTCACCAAGAACGAAACTGCTGATAACGGCAGTTTTGAGCTGGGTGCACATATTAAGGTGGCCTACTATGACCAGATAATGTCGGGGCTCAATCCTGACAATACCGTGCTTTCTGAAGTGTGGGATGCATATCCTTCATATAATCATACCGAGATACGGAATGCGCTTGCGGCGTTTTTGTTCAAGGGAGATGATGTCAATAAAAGCATAGCTTCGCTTTCGGGTGGAGAAAAGGCGCGAGTGCAGCTTCTGAAAATGATGCTTTCGGGTGCAAATCTGTTGTTACTGGACGAGCCTACAAACCATTTGGACATAGCATCAAGAGAAGCTCTTGAAAATGCACTTGATGAGTACGGTTCAACAATGCTCATCGTAACGCACGACAGATATCTCGTGAATCGGTTGGCTGACAGGATTTTATATATGACCGAGGCGGGATTGACTGAGTATTACGGCGGATATGATGATTTTCTTGAAGCGTATAATGAGGATATAAAGATTAACGCCGCGCAGGAAAAAGAAAGCAGGAAGAGTTCCGAAGAAAAGAAAGGAGTAAATCTCTATAAAGCGCAAAAAGAGCAGAGAAGTGCTCTTAACAAGGCTAAAACAGCATTGAAACGCAATGAGGAACAGATTGCAGAGAAAGAAGAAGAACTTGAAGAGATAAACAGACATCTTTCTTTACCGGATATCGGTGCTGACTATACAAAAGCGGCGGAACTTTCAAGCACCGCCGCATCAATACAGGAAGAGATAGATATATTATATGAAGAGTGGGTAGAACTGTCCGAACAGCTTTGTGAACTCGAACAGTCGTAAGTTACATTTCACGGCGGCCTTCAACAGCTTTCAAAAGTGTCATTTCATCAACATATTCAAGGTTGCCGCCGATGGGAATGCCGTGAGCGATACGTGTTACCTTAACTCCCATGGGCTTTAACAGCCTTGAAATATAAACGGCTGTCGCTTCGCCCTCAATATCGGGATTTGTTGCGAGTATGACTTCCAATGTGTTGTCATGCTCTTGTTTTATGCGCTCTACAAGCTCTTTTATGCGAATATCATCGGGGCCGACACCGTCCATTGGCGATATTGCTCCGCCCAGAACATGATATTTGCCCTTGAATTCACGAGTCTTTTCTATTGCAAACACATCACGAGCGTCCTGAACGACGCATATGACGCCATCGCTGCGATTTTTGTCGGAACAAATGTCGCAGGTGTCACGGTCGGTATAATTTCCGCATACTGCGCAGTGATGCACCTTTTCGTGAGCCGCCAAAATAGCCTCGGCAAGCTCGCGAGATGATGAATCCGACATTTCCAATATATGATAGGCAAGGCGCTGTGCGCTTTTTGAACCGATGCCCGGCAGACGGGAAAGACGGGATATGAGGTTTGAAATTGGTTCGATACTCATATCTGAAAATCAGAAGCCCAGATTCAAGCCGCCGGTGACTTTTGACATTTCTTCGGCGCTTTTTTCGTCAGCAACACGAAGTGCCTCGTTAACTGCTGATATAATAAGGTCCTGAAGCATTTCAACATCGTCAGGATCAACACAGGCAGGGTCTAAAGTGATGCTTTTGAGTTCTTTGCTGCCCAAAACAACGGCCGTAACTACGCCGCCGCCTACTGTTGCGCTGAATTCACGAGTTGCAAGTTCGTCTTGCAAACGCTGAATATCCTGTTGCATTTTTTGAACTTTCTGTGCCTGCTTCATGAGCTGCTGCATATTTGCACCGCCGCCGAAATTGGGATAACCGCCTTTTGCCATAATGACCTCCAAAACTTTCATATTTACTATCCGGTATTATAACACGCAGTATGCGGCATGAGCAAGTAATGCGATAATCATATAAGTGGTATAGTGTGGCATGGCTGAGGACTAAAAGTATGATATATAACCCAAATGTGATGAAATTTGAGAATAATCAATTGACATAGCCGCATAAGTGTTTTATAATTCAATCATGTGACTACAGGAAGTTCTATGCCATAGGTTTATACTCTCGCTTTCGAAGTCACTTGATAACGATTACATTTTTCCTAAATCTGCTGTGCTGTGAGCAAACTCATGGTGCAGCGGGTGGACGGAGAGCAAATAACTTCATTTGTAAAAAGAAGGAAGGAGAAAAAAATGAAAAAGTTTTTTGCACTGTTCTTGGTAGTGGCAATGGTACTTTCATGCGTAGCATGCCAGCCCCAGGAAAACCCCGAAAACCCCGTTAACACAAACGAGCCTGCTACAACAGGTGAGCCCACAGTCGATACAGACGTAACCATCCGTTTCTGGCAGGCTGGCGGCGACACAGCAGACGCACAGAGCACAATGCTCTCCTTGATCGATGGCTTCACAGCTGAAACAGGCATCAAGGTTGACTTCCAGACATATCCCTGGTCTGCAGATCCCCACACAGCTTTCTCAACATCCATCGTTGGTGGCGACGTTGCTGACCTCTTGATCGTTGGTAGCCCCTTCGACCAGCAGTTGGCAATGAACGGTCAGGTTATAGCTCTTGACGAGTACATCTCTGATGA
>JAFSFN010000129.1 GCA_017435185.1 Clostridia bacterium
ATGTATAGGAGGACTGCACCTCAGCTAAAGCGGCGTAGAGGCTGGCATATGCCGGATCCGAGAAGTTATGGCTGCCGATGGCGGCGAAGGCATCCTTCGTGACGGGCATGTACCCCGTTTCCGTGACGAAGTCCAGATTGCGCTCCCCTTCCGTGAGCCAGCGCGCAAAGAGGGCGGCGGCCTCCGCCTTTTGGTCCGTGGTCTTGAGGGCGCATAAGCCTACCCCTGCCTGGGTGGAGAGGGCTTCTCCGCTTTCGGCTTTGGGCATGGGCAGGATTTGGAGATTGGTGGGCTCGGAGATGTTGTCGGGGTAGGTGACGGTATCGTTGTAATAGAGGATGGCGGCGGAGGAGCCCATGCCCGCAATCACCTCGCCGGTCATCACCTGGGTGTTGGAATAGAGATCGGATACCATGATATGCCCCTTGGCAAGCGCCGAGGCAAACTGCATCCAGGAATCCTGTAATCCAGCATCCTCAAAATCATACCAGCCATCCTCTGCCATAAAGGTGTTTTCCCCTTTGCATATGGCGTTGAGCTCTACGCTGCGAAGAAGATAATCAAAGGCACAGAAGGTCTTGCCGCCGGACTATTCATGGAAGGCTTCGGCTGCGGCGAAAAAGCCCTCCCATGTGGCAAGGTCATCGTAGGTGACGCCGGTGTCCTGGGAGAACAGGTCAAACTGGGTGCCGTTGATAAAGAGCATATGGGTGGACTTGGATACGGGGAAGACCGCCAGTCGGCCGTCCACCATTCCGTCCTTTACGAAAGCGTCCACATAGTTGGACAATTCTTCCTCTGAGAAAAGCTCCGTCCAGTCGATCAGATTTTTCGCCCCCAGCTCATCCGCATTGTTGGTATGGCAGGTAAACAGGTCGGGCATGGGGAGGGCGCCGGGCGCATTGGCGTATGCGTTCCGGAGCATGGGGCCGATATCCGTACCGTTGGAAAGGGCGGTCACGTTGATGATTACACCGTTTTCAAGCCCCGTTGTTTCGTTGAACTCCTGGATGAGCCGGTTCATGGGGGAATCCGCCTGCTCCCCGTATACATGCCACATGGTCAGCGTGACCGGATCGTCTTTAGAGAGCAAAGAGGAACTTCCGCATCCCGATACGCTCAAAAGCAGGAGCAACGCAATAAGGGTACAAGCGAGTTTCGTTATCATGGTTAACCTCCGAAAAGCCGGTACGGGGATGGGTATTTTTACCATATACTGGCTTTTCCCATCAATTTGAGGGGTACTGATGGGGAAAAAGCAAAAATATTTTGCACCTTCCCATCAATTTGGGGGGGTACTGATGTGGACAAAAAAACCAAAAACCCGTATCATATTATTTGTAGCTAAATCAATTGTATTATATCTATTCTATTACAACCCCTTGATTGGATCAATCAATCATAAATTGGAGGTGTGCTATGGGGTGAACAATCGAAACGCTACCGCAAGCTATCGGATCATCGCCGATGGGGGCGGCAACCGCTATTGCTTCTACTGCGATCTTTCCGGGATAGCAATCTGTACCACCGGGCCTGTTCAGACCGGGTCAGCTGATAAAGACCTAGAGACCGCATGGAAAAACGAAGGGAAGCAGCAGTTCAACCTCTGCCAGAAATGCGGCAAATGGGTCAGCAACGTCATGTACAACGCGGATGTGATGCAATGCGTGGATTGCGCTCCCTGGGAGGATTATCCCCGCTTCTGCAAGAAATGCGGTGCAAAAGCGGCGGAAGGCGATACGGTATGCCAAAAGTGCGGCGCACGCCTTCGGTATGGGGAGGTGACATGCCATGGCTTCTGAACTGTATGAGCAAATTCGCCGGGAAGGGATGCGGCAGTATGGCTTTGGCCCGGAAGTCATGAAGGAGATCAAGGTTTGTCCAAGATGCGGGGCTGCATCTCCGGTTTCACATTTCAGATGCAAGGAATGCAGGGCCTTTCTTCCCCGTACTACGCTCTTTCATATGTATAAAAGCCGCCATGCGTTTTGTAAAAAATGCGATACCGTGGTGCCGGACGGCACGAAATTCTGCCCGGCCTGCGGGGCTAAAATCTGAGCGACCTGTCAAATATGCAACTCCAAAAATCTGTTGATATGCAAGGAGAAAATAGGGCTATGAGAAGTATGTTGCGGAAAGCAACGGCGTCATTGAAGATGGACTCAGCTATGCCGGCTATGAAGCTGTTCGCGTCACCTGGGAAAATGTACTTGGCGACGTCACCCAGGAAACCTACATCCTCTTTGGCCAAGGCGCCGGCCGGTATGTGGGTGTCAATGTTGCGGTTGCCGGAAGCGGGATTGACAGCAACAGCGCCGATATCGAGGCGATCCTGCATTCCGTGCGCTTGAAGTAACGCAGTAAGCGATCGATTAAAGGAGGTTTATCGTGATGAAAAAACTGTTGATATTTATTCTGGCGTTTGCCATGTTCGTTTCCCTTGCCGCCTGCAGCGGCAAGGATAAGGGCGGGGATGTATCCGACCCCAATCTGGGCGTATATGAGGGGACGGTCGTGACCATGTTCGATGAGGATAGCCCCATGAGCGAGGTCTATCCGGGCGAAAACTCCATCGAACTGAAATCCGGCGATAAATGCGTCTTTATTCTGGATGGCGATAAGAACGACTGCGATTGGAAACTGGAGGGTACTGCCCTGACCATCGACATCGAGGGCGTCGAGTGCAAGGGTACGCTCAAAGACGGCGTAATCGTGATCGATTTCATGGGCCTTATGGATATGACCTTCGCCAAGGACGGCGCTTCGGCCCCGGCCGGTTCCTCGGAGGATAGCGGCCTTGCGGGCCATTATCCCTTATACAGCGCGGTCATCGGCGGCCGTGAGATGGATTATGATACGCTGGTGATGGCAGAGCTTGAAGCGACCTACCTGACTTTGAACGACGATGGTACCGGTGAACAGTGCTTTTCAGGTGATACCCCCACCGCCATCACGGAATTGGATGAGGACAGCGGCGTTATGACCTTTGAAACCGAGGAAACCGTCAGCTTCACTGTGGATGGGGACAGCATCACCATGGATTTCCCCCTTCAGGATATGGTGTTGGTATTCGTGAAGGAAGACAGCGCTCTCTGGGATAATCCCGAGGCGGGCGCTACCGCAGGCCCCATCATGGATGCTTTCGGTCAGGGCGGCTCCGATTCCGCCGCGCTCACCATCGAAAACCCCAGCAGCTGGTATGGCTGGATCTATCTTGAGGGCGATGACGAGCTCTTTGCAGACGTCTGGGGCCTTGTAGATTCGGATAACAGCGGCATGTCATATTTTGAAGCCTATCTGGATCCCGATGATACCCAGCCCTTCATGTCCATGTATGTGGAAATTGAGGACGGCCTCTTTATCAACCCGGTGATCGGCGATGAGGACGCCTGGGTGAACGATATCTATATCGATCCCCATGAGGATACCTCCATCTATGAGGGCCGCCTGATCCGGGATAACTCCCTGCTCTTTGATTTTGAGCATGAAACCGGGCACATCACCATGTGCTTCCGCCCGGAAGGGGCCGAGTGGGATCCCGAGGTGAACGATCTGATACCTCCGGGCTATGAGGACGCCACCGGCATTGTAGACCATGACCAACAGTAAACTGGCGAAGCTCATGACGCCCTTCCTGCCTATCAAGAAATAACCAAAGCCATACAAGCGCCATGCTGCCGGGCGTTGTCCCGGCAGCATGGCAAGAAAAGAAGCGCTCATATGAAACACCGTCGGACAACAGGAAAGAAATGATGCTATCACAGGAGGGAGAAACGAATATGCAAGTACGCTTTGAAAGCATACCGCTTACATTGGGTCAATTTTCCACCCTGCCGGAACGGGTCTTGACCAAACCGGAAAACACCTGCGCCCTGTTCCTGCTGGCGCTGAATCTGTACACAAAAAACAAGGACGAAGGCGTGGCGGCCCTGAACATCCTCTGCGGCCCCCGGCCCCTCAGCCCCATGGGCGTCCAGTTCATCCGGGACCGACTCATGGATAAGGCGTATCTTCCCATGGCCTACTTTGACGGGGCTACCCCGCAAAACAGCTATACGCCCAATGCGCCCTATACCTTGGAGGTATATCCCGATCCCCGTCCCCAGGATGTGGAGGATGGCTATACCCGGCGGTATCTCAGGACGGCCGGGGCGGACTCTCCCCGGAGCATTACCCTCCGGCGTAAGGGAGACGAGTGGTTCCTATGGGAGTATGCCGGGATCCTTTTGGGGATCCGTATTCCTGCAAACGAGGATCCTTGGGTATGAGAAAAGCGGGAATCAAGCTGGCTTGTTTGCTTATTTTGTTGGCGTGCCTTTGCGGGTGCGGTGCCCGGGAGGTAACGGAAGGAGAGCCTATGAAGATGACATCCTTTACATTTGCCCACCGGGGTATGTCCTCAGGGGATTGCTATACCTACACCGCCGAAGCGGCGGAGGGCGGTACAAAGCTTACACTCTTGCTTAACGCCGGAAACGTCACCGAAGAACTGACGGTGGAGGAACCGGTGTTGGAGCGGTTGGGCGCCATTGCGGGGAAATATCGGCTGGACTTATGGGATGGGTTTGACAAGACCAAATCCAGCGTGTCGGACGGAAGCGGATTTACGCTTTCCATTTCCCTTGCGGACGGCAGCACCATATCGGCCCGGGGCAGTAACGCCTTCCCGGATCGATACCAGGCGGCCAAGGACGAGATCACGGATGTGTTTGCGGCGTTCATCTCTTGGGATTCGGAATAAAGGAGGCAATATGGAAAAGGAGAGAAAAGGAACCATGGTCGTTGTAATCCTTCTCATTTTGGCTCTTGGAGCCGCCCTTTGCCTGATGGGATGCGCTGGGGGAACCCGGTATCGGGTGGATTATGACGGCGTGAAGGAGCTTTATGTGGGTGCAAAGGATTCCTACAGAGCAGGTCAAGAGGTAACCCTTTATTATACGATGATCGCCACGGATACGGACTATTCCTTTTATCTTGACGGAGAACCCATCGACTTTGATTACGACGACAGAAAGGGGTTTATCATTCGCTTCACCATGCCAAACCACGATGTAAAGCTGGAATGCAACTCTAAAAGCAGCATGGTATATGTCCCCATGTGGGACGGAGAAGCGGATGTGATGCTGATCGACTGCTACCGGGAAACGGCAGCAACCGTGGGCGGCGATGGGTACCACGAATTTGTGGTCACCACCACCGAGGATCCGGAACAGGTGCGGCTGGATGAATATATCAAGGAAGAAGGCGGCGAAGAAACCTGTACTACCTTCTATATTCCTTATCAGGTTGCGGATGAATGTCTCTGGATCACCGAAGCGTACGGCCTTGCCGAATGGAACGATATGGAGGATGCAGTCAGCCTCGACGGCGCAAAGAAGGTCTGTAAATTCTGGGATGGCGAGACTCATATCCGCATATCCACCGAACATATGCCGGAGGGCGGCGAGGAAACGCTGGACTTTTTATTTGAGATGCTGCAAAACAATGCCCAATAACAGTATAAGGAGGTGCCGAATGAGAAAACCGCTGATATGCCTTGTGCTCATATTGGCCATGCTCATCTGTCTCTCCGGCTGTTATCCCCTGAAGCCCATGTATGAGCAGGAGGATGCCGACCGGATCACCGGGAAGGGCACCGAGATGATGCAGGCTTGGCTTCATGAAAATATGCCGGATGCAGTTCTGAAAGAATGTACGGCAGATATCGTAATGTGGAGAGAAGACGGCAACGACTACCTGACGGGCTATGCTTGTGGCTGGATCGAAGAGAACGAAGAGACGACGCGCTTCTCCATCGACACCGTGACCGGCGATGTGTATTTTGATATGGATGCGGATACGCTGGATGCACTCAGACGGGCAACGGCGAACTACCTCTATGAAAGCATGGGGGTCACTGAGGAATATGATGGGAATTATTTTTCCTGCAGCGTGATGGCGCCTGTCCATGATTCGGAGCAGTTTGAAAATCTGGATTATGGTCTTCCGGCGGGCGTGGAGGACTTGGACGCTTTTGTGCGAAATCCGGGATCCCGGCCGCGGATTCATATCGGCCAATTCCAGTTCGCGCTGCGGGATGACAGGGATCTTTCCCTTTATGGCCTGGAAGCAATGGAAAAGCTGGAGCAAGAATGCGGCGTGTATCTGGACTATATGGACATTCTGGGCAACGACCAGCGCGTCATATTCGACAACGGGAAAGCCTGTTTCTATGAATCCGGCAGCTGGATCGAAGGAGAAGGGTATGAGCTGCAGGGCGTTGTCCGCGTTCGTGAGGAGAAACGGGATCCGAAAACAAACGGGATCGTCGTATCGGATCGGTATTTTGACCCGGAGCAGGATCTGGTTTTTGAAGAAACAAAGAAGGGTTTCCGGTTTTCGTTCCCCAACGAGGATTGGGAGCAGGGCTTCCGTTTCTATGCAGATGCAGATTCCGAGCTCCCTCATCATGACTATATCTATTACTATGGCGATCACCAATCAACTTTAAGCTGGAAAGAACGGAACGACGGCTCTTATGTCATGATTTCGAAAAATCAGTCGGTCGTGGACTTCGATCTTGACGGAAGGCTGGAACGGATCGAATAAGCGGCCATCAGATACAGGCGTGATACGGAAAGGATGTATGGGATGAAACGATGGGTTTCCTTTTTGATCATATTGGCTATGATGGTTACCCTTGCATCCCTCCGGAGAATGGGGCGTAGAATGGGGATACAGCAATCCCATCAAGAAGTTTACCGTCTCCGGCGATTCCCTCTCTTATGAGGAGATCACCTTGGCGGAAGCGGACGGCCTGATGCGCCTTTGCGTGGATGAAAAGGGCAACATCTTCGCCTGCGACGCCTGCGTGTTGGAGGATGGCAGCATCCTGGCGCTCATGACCGATGAACGGCAGGATGCCTCTGCGGACGAGGTAATCGCATTCCGTCTGAGCGGGTTCTGATCATAACATTGTTCTATTCATTAGGGGGGCAAATATGCCCCCCTCAAGGTACTTTATGAGCATACCCTGTCTGGGAAGGAGATCATATATGGGGATCATAAAAGCGAGTATGAGCGCGATCCGCGGATCGGCTGGCGATCAGTGGAAGGAGGCGTTCATACCCGGGGAAATGGGCAGCGACCTTCTCATAATCCGCGCCCAAAGGATGACGGGAGAGCGCAGCGCAAACGAAGGCAGCAGTGAAGTCATCACGGATGGTTCCATTATCATCGTGGGCGAGGGCGAATGCGCCATTGCCACCGAGGGCGGAAAGATCATCGGCGTATATGCTGAGCCGGGAGAACATATCTTCAAAAGCAATCAGAGCAAAGGATTTTTCGGCGGTGGGCTGGGTGCGTTCTTAAAGGATGTAGGCCGGCGGATCTCCTTTGGCGGCGACATCGCGATTTCCCAGCGGCTGTATTATATCAACACAAAAGAGCTGACCGGCGGTACCATCCGTGCGGAGGGTATTCCTCTCAGATATAAGGACGAGGGAACCGGGCCGGATATGGACGGCGGCGTCAGCTGCTACGGCAGCTATACATTCCGTATTGCCAACCCTGAGCTGTTTTTCAAGACAGTCATCCGTTCCCCGGAGGGCCGCAGCCGCCAGGATGTATTGCAGCAGATGGACAGCGAGGTGCTGACTGCGCTGGCCCCTGCGCTGGCAGAGCTGACGGAGGAGGGCGTTCGCCCCCACGAACTGCCGCAGCATACGGAAGCATTATGCGAAAAGTTCCGTCAGGTCATGAGCGACAAATGGAGCGGCCTTCGGGGGATCGAGGTCTTTTCCATCGGGCTGGAATCCGTTGTAGTATTGGACGCCAATATGCTCCGTGATTTGCAGCGGGATGCGGTTTTGCAGGACCCGTCCATGGCCGATGGGCATATTGCCGGCGCGCAAGCAGACGCTATGCGGACAGCGGCCGGCAATGAATCCGGTACGGCTGCCTTCGTTGCCGCCATATTGGGGAAGCCATCCGCCCAACATAGCGGGTGGAAATGTAAATGCGGCGCTGAAAACAGCGGAAAGTTCTGTGTGGAATGCGGCACGGCCAAGCCAGAAGAATGGGTTTGCAGCTGTGGCTCAACCAATCAGGGCAGGTTTTGTGAGAATTGCGGAAAGCTAAATCAGTATTCATAATATGGATATCTTTATAGAAATTGGCATTTGAAAACTCATTGCGTAAAATATAAAGAAATTATTTATTTAGACAGGAAGTATAATATACAATTGCGAATACATGTTGACCGTTCGGCGGAATCGGGGTTCGGGATCACCCGACAGGCGGCGGTGGATGCGCTGAATGAGCATCCGGGGGCGTGATAATCGCTCTAAGACTAGGCTGCCCGCAACGATTGTTGCGGGCAGCCTTTTGCAATCATTAGAATATTTGTCCGGGCAACTTTAGCTTTTCCTTTGGTGGGAAAGTGGCGTCAAATGCTTCCGCTTCGGCTTCATCCACGAAATATCCCTTTGGCGGGGCATATTCTCCGGCGATACCATCAAGATAGCCGGGAATCAATTCCCTGCATAAAAAGAATGACGAATCCGCGCCCTTCGGCAGTCCATGATAGCGGATACCGTGATTGCTTGCGAAGGTGAACCCGCTCTTTCCGTAAAAAGCAATATTCCCCTCGAAAAATAATGCACCGCAGCAAAGCTCCGCCGCCTGCTTTATGGAGTAGTCCAGCAAGATTTTGCCATAGCCCTGGCGCTGCAATGCGGGTGTGATGCAGATCGGCCCCATCGTCATAATGGGAACACTTCTCCCGTCATCTGCATTGATAACTGCTCGCATGAACATATTCTGCCCGATCAACTGCCCGTCCTTCTCCATGACGAAGTCGAGCTCCGGGACGAATGCGGAATCGTTCCGCAGTTGATGCAGTACATAATGCTCCAGACATCCGGGGCGGTAGACATTCCAAAACGCCTCCCTGACCATGCTTTCTACGGCGCGGTAGTCAGCGGGGGCTTCGTTGCGAATCGTATAATTCTTCATTTTTACCTCCTGAAAACTGTGGTTTGATCTTCCTGATTTCGGGAGGCGCGGCATTGTGGGCGGCCTCCCGGTCAGTCCACAATCTCCAAGGTGTTGTTCTTCTTCAAACAGCATTCTCCGAATGAATTTGTTCCGGATGATCCGGTGGCAATAGTATATGTCAAATTGTTCGTATGTGCAAGGAGCGCAGTTCATCACATTTCCCAAAACGAAAAAAGTCCCTAACTTAGGGACTTTTTCGATGGTAGCGGCGATCCGACTTGAACGGATGACACTCCGGGTATGAACCGAATGCTCTAGCCAACTGAGCTACGCCGCCATATTTAATTGTACTGCATATGGGCAAACAATGCTGCCCATATGCAAATGGTTGCGGGGGAAGGATTTGAACCAACGACCTCCGGGTTATGAGCCCGACGAGCTACCAACTGCTCTACCCCGCGACGAAATCCGAAAACGAGAACCGTTTAACGGCAAAAATTATCATAGCATATATTATGCACATAAGTCAAGGCTTTTATTTAGGAATGTTTCCGAAAATAATGGGGAAAATACTTTTAAGATATTTCTGAAATAACCTTGCATTAACGCAAGGGTTGTCCTTGTTTTTTGTGTGCTGTTGTGGTATCCTGATACAATAACAGTATTATGCGAAATTGGCGCTTTTGCCCGTTTGTGCAATGTTATGAGCTAAATTTGGAGGTTTTTTGTTGTGAAACCCATTGAAGAACGATCTATTACCGCTATCCGCATACTTGCGGCAGATGCAATACAGAAGGCAAACAGCGGTCATCCCGGCATGGTCATAGGCTCTGCGCCAATGGGATATGCTCTTTGGAAGCAGATGAGACACAATCCCAAATGTCCGTCATGGCAGGGTCGTGACAGATTCGTGCTTTCTGCCGGTCACGCTTCAATGCTTGAATATGCACTTTTGCATCTGTTCGGCTATGATCTTACGATGGATGATATAAAAGAATTCAGGCAGCTCGGCAGTAGAACGCCGGGTCATCCTGAATACAGAGTTACTGCCGGCGTTGAAGCCTCAAGCGGTCCTTTGGGGCAGGGGATTGCAATGGCAGTGGGTATGGCGATGGCGGAAACGCATCTTGCCGCACATTTTAACCGTGAAGGTTTCCCTGTTGTTGATAATTATACATATGCCATTTGCGGTGACGGCTGCATGATGGAGGGTGTTCAGGCAGAGACTGTGTCGTTGGCAGGTACACTCAAGCTCGGCAAGCTCATCGTACTGTATGACTGCAATAAGATAACCATAGAGGGCGATACCGACGCTACATTTGATGAAAATGTTGCTGCAAGATATTCCGCTTGCGGTTGGCAGGTAATAAGTGTGAGCGATGGCGAGGATATCGATGCTGTTGGTGCGGCTTTGCAGGCAGCAAAGGAAGAAAAAGAAAAGCCGTCACTCATAATTGTGCGTACTACCATAGCTTGCGGCACGCCCAAGGCAGGCAAAGCAAGTTCTCACGGTGAGCCTCTCGGTGTTGAGAATGTGGCTGCAATGCGTGAAAACTATAATTGGGAATATCCTGCATTTGAGATTCCCGAAGAGATATATGAACATTTTGCGGAAATAAGGACAGAACTTGAAAAAGAACAGTTTGCATATGAGCAAATGTTCGATGAATATAAAAACAAATATCCCGAGCTTTATGAAGAATGGGTAAAGTGGCACAGCGAAAATGTTTCTGAAGAACTTTTAGAAGATGAAGAAATCTGGAATGTTCAGGCCGGCGCAACAAGAGCCGCAAGCGGAGCTGTTTTGAACAAGCTCGCAAAGCATATGCCGAATCTTTTCGGCGGCAGTGCAGACCTGGGTCCCTCAAATAAAACAGAACTCAAGGGTCAGCCGTTCTACAGTGCTTCATGCAGAGAAGGCAATAATATGCACTTTGGCATTCGTGAGTTTGCCATGGCGGCTATCTGCAACGGTATGATGCTCTATGGCGGAGTTCGCGCATTCTGTGCATCGTTCCTTTCATTTGTGGACTATCTCAAGCCGGCGCTTCGTATGTCAGCGCTAATGCGCCTGCCTGTTCTCTATGTTTTCACACATGACAGCATAGGTGTTGGCGAGGATGGCCCCACACATCAGCCTGTTGAGCAGGTATCATGCTTGAGGGCAACTCCCAATACACTGGTGTTCAGACCTGCTGACGCAAGAGAAACAGTTGCGGCATATTTGACAGCGCTTAAATCTGAGCTTCCCTCGGTAATGATACTTTCAAGACAGAATCTGCCTCTGTATGAAGAAACGAGCAAGGAAGCACTCAAGGGCGGTTATATACTTCGTGACTCAAAGAACAAAAAAGCAGATGTGATACTCATTTCTTCAGGTTCGGAAGTTGAACCCACGCTTGAAGCGGCTCGTATGCTCGAAGAAAAAGGTGTTGGCGTTCGTGTGGTAAGCATGATGTCAACTGAGATATTCGACGCGCAGGATGAAGAATATAAAAACAGTGTGTTGCCTAAGGATATACTCAAACGTGTTGTGGTCGAAGCTGGCATAAGCTATGGCTGGCACAAATATGTCGGTCTTGAAGGTGCGTTTGTCACAATGGAAACGTTCGGCAAATCAGCTCCGGCAAATGTTCTTTTCAAAGAATATGGTTTTACAGCAGAAAACATAATGAATACAGCGTTGAATTTGCTCTGATAAGAAAAATAAAGCACCCCGATTTTTTCGGGGTGCTTTTGCATTTCTTTGAGTCGTCTATTTGCTATTGAACAGGTTATTGTGTTATAATCAATTAACTATATATAAGGAACAAAACAACGTTGAAAAATGTACTCAATATAAAAACTATATTATTGTCATTGCTAATAGGTGCAGTGGCGGCAGCAGGAATATATGTGGGGCTGATAATATATATTGTCCCCATATTTATGGCTTACTGTTTTGCGGCTTTCGGGCCGGTGTGCTTCGGTGTTTCCGTTGCGGCGGCGCTGGGCAGTATAACTGCACTTGCAGGCGTTGAAAGCGCATTGTATCATGCGCTGTTGTTTGTTCCGTCAGCTGTGATACTTTCATTTGTGCTCAGTGGTAAATGTTCTTACAGAACGGCCGTTGCCTCGTGTGCATTTGCGCTTGCGGTAGGGCTGTATCTCAATATGTTTGTGCCATCATTCCTTAAAGGCCTGTCGGTTGCAGATGCTGCTGATGCGTATATTGGTGAAGCTGTCAGTATCTATTCGACAAGTATTCAGGGCGTTGAGGAAGAAGTGGCGCAGGCAGTTAACGAAATGGTCGATATGATGAAAATGTATTCTCTTGAAATTACATTTGCAAATATTGTTATGACCGCAATGCTTTTCGGCTTTTTACAGGTAGTTATAGCTTATGCTTTGTTCAGAAAGAAACTAAACGGCTTACATAAAATGGCAGAGTTCAGAAAGTGGGAACTCTCAAACAGCTTTATGTGGGGCTGTGTTACGATGCTTGCGGCGGCATGTATAATAAATGCAACGGGTGTTACATATGGAGGAGCCGTGCTTATGACGGTATTGTTCATAGTACTTCTCCCGCTTTGTGTGACAGGCCTTAGCTGTACCGAATTTTTTATACAGATTATTCCCGAGGGTACGGGTTTCAGGCGTGTTATTACTTACGGTCTTGCAATAATGTGTATGCCGTATTGCATTTTTATGTTTGCGATTGAGGGCTTGGCTGATAAATTGTTCAAGTTAAGGCGCAGAATCGTCATTATAAAGCGTGATTAAGGAGATACGGAGCGATGAAAAAACGCTTGCAGACAATATTTATTCCTTTATGTGCGGCGCTGGTATTACAATGCCTTGTCCTGCTTATTTTCAGACCTTTTTCATGGTTGTCTGTGATAGCTGTGATTATGGGCATTATCGGTCTTGCTGCAGCATATTTTATTGCGTCAGTCCGTACTGCCGAGATAGAGACTGAGCTTGATGATGTTTTTCGGCAGAATACATCGGCGGCAGCACGTATCGTTGAGAGTATAGCACTGCCCGCATTGCTCTTTGATTCAAACGGCAGAATAATTTGGAAAAACGAATCTTTTAATGCCATATATGACGGAAATGACCTTAAGAAACTCCTGCCGTCTTTTGACATGGAAAATCCCGAACAGGCAAGAATGTATGAGCATGGCGGCAGAAGTTTTCAGATAATGAGCATGCCCGTGAAGCGAAGCCATTCAGGAGCGAGAAAGCTAACTTTCCAATATTGGATAGACAGAACTGAGGCACTGCACTATTCACGCCTGTATGAAGAACAGATGCCGACAGTTGCGCTCATATATGTTGATAATTATGAGGAACTTAATGCCGATGAACAATTCAGAAGAAGCGGTGTTATGGGCGAGATAGAGCGTCGAATAGCTGAGTTTGTAGTTTCAATAGACGGCGTATACCGTAAGTATGACAGTGCGCATTTTATGGTAGTATTTGAGGCTAAATACTTGCCTGAACTTGAAAAACAGCGTTTCTCGATGCTTGACGGTATAAGAGAAATAAAAACAGGTACGGAGCAGTCAGTTACACTTTCTATTTCCGTGGGCGTGGCAAACAGGATACAGCAGTCGGATGAATCGGCAAGGCAGGGCATGGAGCTTGCGCTCGGACGCGGCGGTGATCAGGTCGTTGTGAAGAGAGGTACGTCCTACAACTTCTATGGCGGCAAAAAACAGGTAACGACAAAGCAGTCCAGAGTTAAAATGAGGCTTTTTGCAAAGGCGTTGCGTCAGCTCATGGAAAATTCCGACCAGGTGTTTATAATGGGACACAGAAATCCTGATATGGACTGCCTTGGTGCGGCACTCGGACTTATGCGCTGTGCTGCAGTTGCGGGATGTAAGGCCTATTTTGTGCTCAATGAAAATAATCCCATGGTTGAGGATACGATACGGGATATGGGCGAAAACTCAATGTATCGTGATTCCGTAAAAACTGTTGAGCAGGCAATTCAGCTGTTGCGTACATCTTCGGCTGTTATAGTTGTAGATACTCAGAGAGCAAGCTCGGTCGAAGCGCCCGAATTGTATGAAAAAGCAAGCAAGACGGTAATAATTGATCATCACAGACGCCCCGTTGATGCTTTAACGGGAAGTACACTTACCTGTTTTGAAGCAGGTGCATCATCAACTTGTGAAATGGTGACTGAGGTCTTGCAATACTTTGGCGATAAGGTACGTCCTACGAGTTTTGAATGTGGTGCATTGCTTGCAGGTATAACGCTTGATACCAAGAAGTTTTCATTCAATACAGGTGCACGCACTTTTGAAGCGGCAAGCTATTTAAGACGCCACGGTGCAGACACGAGTGCGGTTAAGCTCTTGTTCCAGGATGATATGCAGACTTACAGAAATCGTTCCAAGGTGGTTGAAAGTGCGCTCATAATGGATCACGGCATTGCGATATCAACCTGTCCGAGCGACACTCCCAATCCGTCGCTTATAGCGGCACAGGCGGCTGATGCACTTGTAGGCATAAAGGGAATACAAGCATCATTTGTTTTGGCTGATGATAATGGTGTTATAATGATAAGCGGAAGAAGTCTTGGCGATATAAATGTTCAGATAATACTTGAAAAGCTCGGCGGCGGCGGTCACCTGACAGTTGCCGGTGCACAGCTTCGTGATAAAGATATGGATGGAGCGGTTGCAGAACTCACAAACAGCATAAATGAATATCTAAAGGAGGCAGGAATACAATGAAACTCTTACTTAAAAGTGATGTAAAGGGCACAGGAAAAGCCGGAGATATAGTAAATGTAAGTGACGGCTATGCTCGCAATTTTCTTATTCCCAAGGGCTTGGCAGTTCCGGCTGATGCAAACAATATAAATGCCGCAAACATTAAAAAAGGCGCAGAACAACACCGCAAAAATGTTCAGCGTGACAATGCAAAAGCGCTTGCAGACAGCATGAGCGGCCTTACTGTTAAGGTTTATGCTAAGGCCGGTGATAACGGCAAGCTCTTTGGTTCGATAGGTGCGGCAGAGATAGCGGCGGCACTGGCAGAGCAGTATGATATAGAGGTAGACAAGAAAAAGATACGAATCGAAGAGCCTATCAAGAACTTGGGTATCGTGAACGCACAGGCACATATGTATGAACGCACAGACGCAAAGTTCAAAGTGGAAGTATTGCCCATAGAAAAGAAATAAGGAGATTTTTATGGAAGCCGGTTATACCACAAGGGAGTCACTGCCGTTTAATATAGAAGCCGAAAAATCCATACTGGGAAGTATGCTCATACGCACAGAGGCGGCGGAAGCGGCCTGCGAGCAGCTCAAGGCAGAGGATTTCTATGCGGCAAAGCATCAGGATATATTTGCCGTGATGCTTTCGCTGTATTCTCGCGGCAATGTTATAGACAGTGTTACTGTCATAGATGCACTTGACAGGGCAGGAAAACTCGAAAGTGCAGGCGGAGTTATGTATATAACCGAGCTTTCTTTGTCTACTCCCAGCGCGGCAAATGTAAGCCACTACATAAAGATCGTTGAAGAGAGAAGCATAATGCGCCGCCTTGTAAAAGCAGGCGGAGATATATCAAAAGATGCATTGGCGGCAGAAAAAACAGTCGATGTAATGCTTGATGATGCAGAGCGTGCAATATTCAATATTTCAATGAAGAAAAATCAGGACTCGCTCGTGCATATTGAACAGCCTGCTATTGACGCTTATTATCGCATGGGTGAAATAATAAAACTCAAGGGCAAGCTCACGGGCATACCGACTCCGTTTACCGATTTGAACAAGCTTACATCGGGCTTGCAGCCGAGCGACCTCATAATAGTTGCGGGTCGTCCGTCAATGGGTAAGACAGCTTTTGCACTAAATCTTGCACAGCATGCTGCGGTTAAAGCGAACAGAACAGTAGTAATTTTCAGCCTTGAAATGTCGAGGGAACAGCTTGCAATGCGTATGCTCAGCAGTGAGGCAAACCTTGATATGCAGAAAGTAAAGACAGGTCAGACCGATGATGCGGATATAATCAGGGCATCCGAGGCGTTGGATCCGCTTACGCACGCAAACATCTATATAGACGATACGGCAGGCGTAGGCGTTGCCGAGGTCAGAAGTAAGTGCAGACGATTAAAATCCCGTGTGGGTCTTGACCTCATAGTGATAGACTATCTCCAGCTTATGCAGACAAGCGGAAAGTCTGATAACCGTGTTCAGGAAATATCCGAAATGACGCGAGCTCTCAAAATAATGGCGCGTGAGCTGAATGTGCCGATAATTCTTCTGTCACAGCTTTCCCGAGGCAACGAGAAGCGTGAAGGCAAGCGCCCCATGATGTCCGACCTTCGAGAGAGCGGGGCTATCGAGCAGGATGCTGATGTTATCATTCTTTTGCATCGTCCTGCGGTATATGACGAAACTGAGGATAATACTACTGAAGTCATAGTGGCAAAGCACCGTAACGGTCCCGTAGATACTGTCAAACTGATGTGGGTTCCTCAGTATGCGAAATTTACCGATAAATCGGACAGGGACGAATAAAAATATAATATATAGCGATTTACAAGACAAAAAAAGGTATTGTATAATAAACAGGTATTTATTATTCATACCTTTTTATTTTTAGGAGGAATCATTCATTATGGAAACTCGCAAGCGTCGCTGGGGCGATCGCAAGGACGGGTATCGCCTTCATGGGCTTGACCCAATGCATGCGTTCGTACCTTATCTTATGCCCAACAGGGCAGACAATGAAGCCTTCATTCAGGAACAAGTGGATCTTACAAATCTGCTTGCGTATCTTGATAAGAAGAACGAAAATGAAACAGACTTCAAGTATACGATGTTTCATGTGATAGCGGCAGCTATTGTTAAGACAGTCGTTTTGAGACCGCATCTGAACAGATTTATAAAGGGCTGTCGTGTTTATCAGCGCAATGATATATCATTGGCTTTCGTTGTCAAGAAAGAGTTTAATGATGAGTCGCATGAAGCACTTGCATTCATAAAGTTTGACGAAAACAGCACGGTGGACTCAGTGCATGAACTCATCAAAAAAGAAGTCAGAACTTGCAGAAGTGACAAGCTGGACAATTCTACTCAGGGCATGGATATGCTGTCAAAACTTCCTCGCTGGTTCATGCGTATAGTCATGGCGATATTAAGACGCCTTGATTTCTATGGCAGAGTCCCCGACTCTCTTATAAAGACAGACCCGAATCATGCGACCGTATTTATTTCAAATCTCGGCTCAATAAAACTCAATGCAGGCTACCACCATCTTACAAACTGGGGAACAAACTCCGTGTTTATAGTAATAGGTGCAAAGCATAAGGCACCTTTCTATGATGATGACGGCAATGTAGAAATGCGCACAGTGCTTGAACTGGGCCTGACTCTTGATGAGCGCATATCAGACGGCTATTATTATTCAAAGTCTGTACAGCTTTTCAAGCACTTGCTCACACATCCCGAACTGCTTGAATTGCCTGCAAAGGAGGAAGTCAAAATATGAGCGAGATAAAAGCACCTTGGCTTGATTTTTACGGTGATGTTCCGCACACGCTCGAATATCCTCACACTACCATGTTTGAAGAGATAGAGGCACTTGCAGAAAAATATCCCGACTATATTGCCTATGATTTCATGGGCAAGAAGACCACATACAAACAGGCAATAGAAGACATAAAGGCATGCGCAAAAGCACTTAAAGCAATAGGCATAAAGGAAGATGAGCGTGTCACTATATGTATGCCCAATGCTCCGCAGGCAATATCAATGTTTTATGCGACTAATATGATAGGCGCAATATCCAATATGATACACCCCCTTTCAAGCGAGGGCGAAATAAAGTTCTATCTTGAAGATTCTTCCTCGGCGGCTGTGATAACACTTGACCAGTTTTACGGCAAGTTTATGGAAGTCGCAAAAATGACAAAGGTTAATAACCTTATCATCACAAGCATAAAAGACGCACTTTCGCCGATAATGAAGATTGGTTATGCGCTTACCGAGGGTAAAAAGATAGCTCCCATTCCTGCCGACACAAAAGCAATAATGTGGAAAGATTTCCTGAAAAAGGGCGAAACTATCAAGGGTGATTGCCGTGTGAAGCGCAAGCGTGAACAGGCGGCCGCAATATTATACAGCGGCGGAACCACGGGTACGACAAAGGGAATTTTGCTTTCAAACCTCAACTTTAATGCTTTAGGCAGACAGATAGTGGCAACAAATCCTGCGTTTATGCCGGGCGACAAAATGCTTGCCATAATGCCCATATTCCATGGCTTCGGTCTTGGCGTCAGTATACATTCAATGCTCGTTAACGGTGGCAGATGTATTCTCGTGCCAAGATTTACACCTCAGACATATGCCGAACTGCTTAAAAAGCATAAGCCCAACTTTATTGCAGGTGTTCCAACTCTCTATGAAGCGCTTTTGCGTGTTGAAGGCGCTGATAAACTCGATTTGTCTGCTCTCAAGGGCGTATATTCGGGTGGTGACTCACTCTCGATAGAGCTCAAAAAGCGTTTTGATACATTCCTGAAATCACATGGCTCAAAAGTAGAAGTTCGTGAAGGCTACGGTACTACCGAATGTGTTACCGCAAGCTGCCTTACTCCTTATAATATGTCACGCGAAGGCAGCATCGGCATACCGTTCCCCGATACTTTCTACAAAATAGTAGCTGTCGGTACGGAAAACGAGCTTCCCTACGGTGAAGAAGGCGAGATATGTCTTACGGGCCCCACAAGAATGATAGAATATGTGAACCATCCCGATGAAACGGCTCAGACGCTTCGCAAACACAGCGACGGCCAAGTTTGGCTGCACACGGGTGACATGGGCATGATGGACGAGAATGGCTTTATATATTTCAAACAGCGCATTAAGCGCATGATAATCACCAGCGGATACAATGTATATCCCTCGCAGATGGAAAATCTGCTCGATGCACATGAATATGTACATATGAGTTGCGTAATCGGTGTACCTGACCCGTACAAGATGCAGAAGATAAAGGCTTTCATAATGCTCAAACCATCATATCAGCCTTCGGACAAGATAAAAGAAGAACTGTTTAACTACTGCCGAAAGAATGTCGCAAAGTACGCAATGCCATATGATATAGAGTTCCGTGACCAGCTTCCCAAAACACTTGTTGGTAAAGTTGCTTACAGACAGCTTGAGGAAGAAGAACTCAGTAAAATGAGTAAATAAAAATAAAGACTGTTTCTTTTTGAAACAGTCTTATTCTTTCCCCAAATACGATACGGTTTATCTGCTCAATGTAATATCAAAATCGTTTTTTGCTTTTGCAGTGAATGTGAAAGTGCGCCGTGTGCTTGAAGTTATCGAAGGCGTGCCAAGTGACGAGGTGACGGAGTAGTTATCAGGAACAGTTATTGAGATGCTGTGTTCAAAGTCTAAGTCGAGCATATCATTTTGGCGGAGCATTGCGTCGTTTAAGTCAGACAATTCGGAAATTGAATAGCTCATATAGAAAAATGCGCTTTCGCCTTTGCCGATTTCTATAGGAAGGGGAAGTGTGACTGCGTCCGACTGAGTTTCGGTGTTGTAGTTTGAAGAAATGCCGTTCACGGATATTGCGTGGATGGTGAGATTTGTGCAGGGTGAGAGCGAGAGAGAATATAAAGGCGCTTGGGATGAGTTGGTGTACTGCAAAAATAATTTGCCCGAGAAAGATAAACCGCCGCTTTCACTTTCTTTTAATTCGCCCTGTATATGATAACGGTTCGGCATATCCGTGAGTGTTTGAGACGACGAAAAGCCGCCTGCACTCGGTGTTGATGAGGTGGGTGTGGCGAGGTTGACAATTATTGAATCATTGTTGTTATTCTCGTTGACTTGGTCTTGTGCAGAGCAGGAGCAGAGCATAAGAACGCAAAGAATGAAAACGAGCAGTTGCTTGGTCTTTTTCATGTTGATAAGTATATCATAGCTTTAACAACTGCACAAATTTTCATACTATATAACAAATACAAATTATTTTGTGGTATAATCTTAACTGAAGTGATATGTGCTTCAAATTATGTTATGGAGGTGTAATGAAAAATGCCGCAATGTGTTTTCTCAAAAAGTACAGCCGCAATGGACATTACGCCTGTTGAAAATCTGTTTTTGCTTGAGTTTATGCCGAATGCACCCGAAAATTATGTAAAGGTGTATCTTTTCGGACTCATGCAGTGCTATTCCGCCTTGTCTGATTCAGATGACATGGCGATAGCTTTGGGCTTTGATGAAACACTTATAACCGAGGCGTTTGCATATTGGCAGGCAAAGGGTCTGGTAGACATAATAAGCACTATTCCGTTGATGGTTGAGTATAAAAGCGTTCGTGCGCTCGTTGCCAAGAACAGTACGGAGGAAGCAAGGCGAAGCGGCAAGTATGCACAGCTTGTCGCACAGTTGTCAGCAGAAATGGGCACACGCATGCTTTCGGGTGCAGAGCTTTCCAAAATATATGACTGGATAGAACTTTTTGACATGGATGAAGAGGCAGTGGTGCTGCTTGTTCGTCATTGTATTGAACGAAAAGGTATAAAGGTCAGCATTAAATATATGGATGCAGTGGCGCAGTCGTGGGCTCAGGCAAGAGTGCTGAGCAAAGAAGCTGCAATTGAATATCTGGCACAATACGAAGAAATAACGAGCGGAGCGCAGCGCATATTGAAACGGTGGCGTTCAATGCGAATGCCCACTGAGGACGAGCTTGACCTTTACCGTACATGGACAATGGAATGGGGATTCTCCGATGAGACTATCGGTATGGCCTGTGCCGAAATGACAGGTGCACAGAAGCCGAGCTTCAAATACCTGAATTCCATACTTGAAACATTCCGTCAAAACGGCGTTTTCTCGGGAGATGGAGTGAGCGAATTTTTGAAGCAGCGTGATGCGGTGATTGAGCTTTCACGCATGGTATTTTCAAGAGCAGGCATTAAAAAGACGCCTACTCAGCGCGAACGCGATCAGATAGAGGTGTGGACAGGCACCTGGTGTATGCCTGTCGAGCTTGTGCTTTTTGCTGCCGACAGCGTTAAGGATACTATGCCCACTTTTACGGCACTTAAAAAACAGGTCACGCTTTGGCATGATAGGGGAATCTCTACTGTTGCTTCCGCAAGGGAGGACTTAAAAAATCCGCAGCAGACGGCAGTAAGCACATATGGCACAAAGAAAGTGCCTATGTCGATGAACTATCATCAAAAACGATATACATCCAAGGATCTTAAAGATATGGGCATAGAAATATTCGGTGACGATGAGGAGTAATACATGATAATTACTCGTGAAATAAAAGAGGAATATGCAAAGAAACGGGCGTTGGCTCTTGCCGCGAGCGAAGAGCGTAAGCGTGCCGTGTTTGCGCTTGTTCCAAGGCTTGAACAGATAGAGGCGCTTCGGCGTGAGCTCATTTTTGACATGGGGCTTAAGTTGCGCCTTGCCGATGATAAAGGTGCTGTCAGAAAAGAAGTCATGGAACATATAGCAATACTTGATGCCGAACAGACAGAACTTTTCAAACAGTATGGAATAACTGAGGAATATCTTGCTCCTCAGTTTGAGTGTGCTCAGTGTAACGATACGGGCTTTGTCGGAGAATTTGAAAAACAAATGTGCAAATGTCTCAAACAAAGACTTCTTGAACAGCAGTATGCGACATCGCACATAAGCGGAGCGGAGAGTTTTGAAACTTTCAACCTTGACATATTCAAAAAGCCCAGACAAAGGCAGTTGATGGAAGCTGTTAAAATGCAGATGGAAGAATATTGCGATAGCTTCCCCAACAACGATAAAAACGATATCTTGCTCATGGGCGATGCAGGACTTGGGAAAACGTTTTTGCTCAATTGTATTGCAAAGCGCTTGTCCGACAAAGGTTTTGGAGTTTTGAAACTCACATCGTATAACCTTATAAACAATGTGCTCAAGAGCATGAGAGGTGAGCCTTTTGACTTTATATCTCCTGATTTGCTCATAATAGATGATTTGGGAACAGAGCCCATGATACCCAATGTTACTCGTGAACATCTTTTTGCCACGGTGAATGAGAGGCAGAACGCTCATAAGCCTACGGTTATTGCAACAAATCTGCTTCCCGAAGAATTGCAGGAGGCATATGGCGAAAGGTTGTTTTCAAGGATAGTTGCACCAAGAATGACAAAGATAATCAAATTAACGGGAGACAATGTTCGTATTGCTGTCAAGTGATTGACACGGACTAACGAAACATATAAAATTTTAAGGATAGAATTATTTCGGAGGAAATCTATGTGCTTGTATGAAAAAATAGTTGCAGGACAGGAAAAAATCGCTGTCGTAGGTCTTGGTTATGTCGGCATGCCC
>JAFSFN010000130.1 GCA_017435185.1 Clostridia bacterium
ACTGACAGAGAGTGTCGGATGCTCCTATCATGAGACTTCCTGACTGCAATGTGCGCATTCTGTTAATTCTGTCTTCAGCAGCAGCAATAAGGCTGACTGCCTTTTCGGCATAGCTGTAAAGCATACGCCCTGCATTTGTAAGCGTTATACCACGGCTTGTCCTCGTAAACAATGTGCAGCCGAGCATATACTCAAGTCTATGCATGGACTGACTGATTGCAGGCTGGCTAACATAGAGTTCGCGAGCTGCATGCGACAAACTTCCGCATCTTGCAACTGTACAAAAAATGCCGTATAAATCAAGATCTGCAGCCATAGTACTGTCCTCCATTTTATGAAAAATTGGCATATTAGAAATAAAAAGAACGCTTGCGCGTTTTTTGGATAGCGGTATTATAACCTATTCTTAGAGAAAAAGCAATAAGTAATTCTAATATTAAGTATTACAAATATAAAAAACGACAATACAGTGCCTATCTAAAACAAAAAAAGGGAGTTAATATTAAATAACAGCTATTAACAAAGCGGAAGAAGAATGATATAATGTACAAGTTATTATTCTAGGAGGTATTTTTATGTCGGGACATTCCAAATGGGCAAACATAAAGAATAAGAAAGAAAAAACTGATGCCCAGAGAGGTAAGATTTTCACCAAGATAGGCAGAGAGATAGCTATAGCCGTTAAAGAGGGCGGCAGCGACCCTATTAACAATTCAAAGCTCAGAGATGTTATCGCAAAGGCAAAGGCAAATAATATGCCTAACGACAACATAACACGTTCCATCAAAAAGGCGGCAGGCGAACTTGGCAGTGTTAATTACGAAGAAATTACTTATGAAGGTTACGGCCCCGGCGGCGTTGCTGTTATAGTAGAGGTTGTTACCGACAACCGCAATCGTGCAGCGGCTGAAATAAGACATATCTTCGATAAGCATGGCGGCTCTATGGGTGCTTCAGGCTGTGTTGCATGGATGTTTGATAAAAAAGGCATTATCGTTATAGAAAAGTCTGCATCCATTGATGAAGACGAACTCATGATGGCTGCATTGGACGCAGGTGCTGATGATTTTGAAGCCATGGATGACGCATATGAAATATCGACATCCGTTTCTGCTTTTTCTGAAGTTCGCGAGACATTGGAAGCGGCAGGTTATACATTCATGACGGCAGAAGTTTCAATGATTCCCCAGAATACCGTCGAAGCCGATGAAGAATTGGCAGAAAAGCTCGAACGTATGCTTGAAAAGTTCGACGATAACGACGATGTTCAGGAAGTCTATCACAATGCAGACATGCCCGAGTGCGATGACGAAGAATAATACTGCGGCATAAGTTAAGACTTTTCCTCATATTCTTATAGCGGAGGCCGGGAATATGAAGAAAATGAAGTCAACACAATTTATCACAGAAAAAACAAACAAAAACGACGCGAAACGCTTCAATGGCATGGGCATGTTTATAAAGCTCGGAGTTTGCGCATCAGTATGTGCGCTCGTTATGCTTGTGAAGATAGCTGATATGAAAGATACAACGGCATCATATTCTGCTGTATATGCAGAGTATGATGCCGTTTCTGCGCAAAAAGATGACGAACTGGGAAAACTCAGATTTGTTGAGCTTCCCGGCATACTTCAAGTCTTTTCGACATCTGACAGATATGAACTGCCATTGAAAAACTGTGAGATTCAAGCAGTCGAGGAAAACAACGAGCTTGTTATAAAAAGTAATGGAGAACAGTATGTCAGTGCGGCTGCAAGATGTTCTGTAAAAACCGCGGAAAACAATACGGTTACTGTATCTTTTGACGGTGACTGCGAGGTGTCATATGCGGGGAATATGGAGATAAACGTTGAAGAAGGACAAATGCTCAAAGAGGGAGACACAATCGCTAAGATAGCATCGGGTGAAACATTGACCGTAAGGACAAATATTGCAGGCAGACCCGTAGATCCGCAAGAGGTATTTTTTGTAGAGTGAAGCTGTTTGATGTAGGAACTACGAGAGTTTCGTTTAATCCGCTGCTTGCAGTGCCGCTTGCATATTACATACTTAATGACGGCTTGTCTGTTGTTGCAATGCTGTTTCTTACACTTTCACTGCATGAATTGAGCCACACTGTTATGGCGTCAATGCTCTGTTATAAAACGGAATCCATAGAATTGCATCCTTTTGGCTTTGAGGCAAGACTTGCAGGTGAACTTAAAAGCACTTGGGATGAACTGGCGATTGCTTCGGCAGGCCCTTTATTCAGCATTATAACAGGGCTTTGCTGTATGGCACTGCAAAAGGAAGCCGGGTTTGTTTTTGACTTTGCACAGGCAAGTCTTGCGTTGGGTGTGCTAAATCTTATACCGGCATATCCGTTGGACGGAGGAAGAATGTTACTGTCCTTTTTAACGCTGGGATTTGACGCTGTTAAAGCCAAACGCATAAGTGTACTGTTGGGATTTGCAGTTTCGGCACTGCTGCTTGCGGGTGCTGTGCTTGTGCGTCCTTTTAATCCGTCTCTGGCAGTGTTTGGGATATTTATATGCATTGCCGATATAAAAGAACTCAAAAGGCTTAAAACAATAAAGATTAGCTCAATGCTCAGAAGCAGGACTACCTTAAGAAAAGGTGAATCTCTGCCTGTCAGATGCATAGCTCTGCACAAAAATGTTACATACAGTGAAGCAATGCGATATATAGGCACAAACATATATACTGTGATAATAGTGCTTGATGACGATATGAATGAGCTTGACTGCATTTCGCAAAACAGGCTGATAGAGGAAGCATCAAAACTGAGAGGAAGAATGAACAGCAAGTGTATTTACGAGTAGATAAAAAGAAAAACGATTATAATGCATATATTTTTTCAAATATGCCAATAATAGCCATAGAGGTACAAAAAACGAACAAGGAAAAGAAAATTGCCGTTGAATAAAACATAGTATACGGCAATTTTTGTTTATGAGCAGGAGGCGATTTAATGCAGATAAACTACAAACAGCAAGACAATAAATTGATTGCTGAATTATCGGGAGAACTAGACCATCATACTGCGGAAAAGGTAAGAAAAAGTCTTGACAGAATAGTGGCAAGTACTCAGCCGCAGGAATTGATAGTGGAAATGTCGGGCGTGACATTCATGGACAGCTCAGGACTTGGCGTGATATTGGGACGCTACAAAAAAATGAATGAACACGGCGGAATAATGAAAATAGCAAATCCGCAAGGTCATGCTGAAAGTATAATGAGGATGTCGGGTGTGTTTTCGATAATCGAAAAATGTTCTGAATACTGAATAAAAACTGGAGGAAGTTATGTATACAAATGAAATGCATTTAAGTTTTTTAAGCATATCACAGAATGAAGCATTTGCCAGAACTGCGGTTGCATCTTTTGTGGCATCTTTGAATCCGACGATAGAAGAATTGGCCGATATAAGAACCTCTGTCAGTGAGGCGGTAACAAATGCAATAATACACGGATACAGAAGCGAAGATAACGGGACGGTATATATAGATTGTATCATAGAAGATATGACTGTCTCCATAGATGTAAAAGATATGGGAGAAGGAATAGAGGATGTGTCGCTTGCCATGCAGCCTTTTTATACTTCAATGCCTAATCTGGAAAGATCGGGCATGGGGTTTGCGGTAATGCAGGCGTTTATGGATTCGGTTGATGTTGAGTCAGCGATAGGTCAGGGGACGACTGTTCGCATGAAGAAAAAGATATTAGCAGAGAGTTGAAAATGAAAGCGGATGTGCTTGAATTGGTCGTTGCCGCAAAGAACGGCGATGAAAAAGCGTTTGATGAGCTTATCTGCAAAAATGCGGCATTGGTCAAATGCATAGTTAAGAAGTATATGGGACGAGGCGTCGAATATGATGATTTATATCAACTTGGCTGCATTGGCCTTATAAAATGCATAAAGAAATTCAACACGGATTACAATGTCGAGTTTTCTACATATGCCGTACCGATGATAGCAGGCGAAATAAAGCGGTTTTTACGAGATGACGGAACAGTAAAGGTGAGTCGTTCACTTAAAGAATTGGCTGTAAGGGTGGACAGAGCAAGGCGTGAACTTGCGTCGAAAAATGGGTGTGAGCCTAATCTTTCTCAAATTGCTGAGGTACTTAATACAGATACAGAAAGTATAATTATGGCGCTTGATGCAGTGAAACCGTGCGTGTCTATTTATGAGCCTATATATGATGAAAATTCAGATGCGTGTTTGATAGAAAAGATGGAAGATGCAAAGGATCCGATGCATGATGCAATAAACAGGATAATGCTAAAAGAAATGCTTTCGACACTTTCGGATGATGAACGAAAACTGATAATGCTCAGATATTTTAAGGATATGACACAATCACAGACGGCGAGGATAATGAATATTTCGCAAGTGCAGGTGTCACGGACGGAAGCAAAGATAATGAAAAAACTCAAAAGCACATATTGACGCAATAAAATGAATAATCATAAAACAAACAGTTTGGAGGTTATGTTTTATGAAGAAGTTTATTTGCGTTATGCTTATTTTTTGTATATGCATACTGTCGTTAAGTTGTAAAAGCTCTGTGCCTGTACAAGAGTTGACAGAACATGCCGATGATAGTGCTTCGGATTCGGCATACAGACGAACAGTGCTATATTATGCTACAGAGGACGGAATGATGGTTCCCGTTATGAAAAAAATACCCTGGGAAGAAGGCATAGGAAAAGCAGCATTGTCATATCTTGTGTCAAACTATGACAATGACTTGAGCGCTTCAAAATTGGGCGTTGCAACCGTTATTCCTCAGGGCACGGAAGTTGATTTGAAAATAGAAGATACAAATGCGGTGGTTACGCTTATAAATTTACCTGAGCAAAGTAAAGATGCGCAGAAAAACATGATAACAGCTATCGTTAATACGCTAACTGAATTTGCATCAATAAAAACTGTGACTATAATAGCGGACGGAAATACACTCTTAAAAGAAACATCCAAGCTCATGCTGAATGTTGAGGATAGCGATGTTTCTGTTTCAAGCGGCAGTGCACATCATATGACTTTGTATTTTCCGAATCAGCAGGCAAGTTTGAATGTCCCGATAACACGCTACTGTGAAAGCGAGCCTACTTTTGAAAAAGCGGTTGAGGAACTTGTAAACGGACCTGAAAATGAAAATCTGTTAAACTGCTTTCCCGAGGGCACAAAACTAAACAGCGCAAAAATCTCCGAAAACACAGCAGTGGTTGACCTGTCATCCGAATTTGCACAGGTTTCCGATACGGACGGACTCATGAGCGCCTGTTATGAGTGCCTGTATCTTACTGCATCGGAATATGCTGTAATTTATGATGTTGAAGTCCGCATTGACGGAAATACTTGCGACCTTAGCAGCGTCTCTGTATTTGCTCCCATGTATGCCAATGAATTTTGATGGTATTGTAGCTTCATAAAAATAATGCTAAAATATTCAATATATTAGTGTTAGGAGCAAAAATATGAAGCTGATAATAGCATCGAATAATGCACACAAGGTAACGGAAATAAAGGCGATACTGTCTCCTTTCTTTAATGAGATAGTAACGCTTAAAGAAGCGGGCATCGATATTGATGTCGAAGAGAACGGAACGACTTTTTGCGAGAATGCGGTTAAGAAAGCTACGGAAATACTGGCCGCTGTTCCTTTTGCAGATGCCGCGATATCCGATGACAGCGGTTTGATGGTGGATGCGCTAAACGGCGCTCCCGGTGTTTACAGCGCACGATTTGCGGGTGACGGACATGATGATGAGGCAAATAACCGAAAGTTGGTTGAAATGCTTAAAAATGTTCCTCAAGATAAGCGAACAGGCAGATTTGTAAGCGCTGTGGCACTTGCAAGAAGAGAAAAAGACACGCTTACGGCTGAAGGCAGTGTGGAAGGCATCATATTAAACGAAGGCAGGGGAGAAAACGGCTTTGGTTATGACCCGCTCTTCTACTATGAGCCCTTGAACAAAACTTTTGCCGAGCTTACTGCCGATGAGAAAAACTCTTTGAGTCACAGAAAAAAGGCGCTTACAGCATTGTATGAACTGCTTTCAAAAGAGGTTTAATAAAAATGCGTGTCGGAGTGGTTTCAGACAGCCACGGAAAAACAGAATCAATGCTTTTGCTGGCGGATAAGCTGGGAAAAGTTGATGCATGGGTACACCTTGGAGATTTTGCTAAGGACAGCGAAAGTCTCAAAGGTGCGCCCGTTTATGCTGTGAGCGGTAATTGTGATTATAATAATAAATATGAATCGGAACAGGTTATTACATTGGGTGGCGTAAGGATGTTTATAACACACGGCAACAAATATTCTCCCACATATGATAGGACACGCTTGCTTTACAGGTGTGAGGAACTTAATTGTTCGGTAGTGTTATATGGGCACACGCATATTTCATTGGTTGAATATAATGGAGGTATCTTGGCTCTTAACCCTGGAAGTCCTTCTGCACCTCGAGGAGGAAGAAAACCGTCGATTGCTGTTTTGGAAATAGAAGAAAAGACAGTGATGCCGAGCATAATTACTGCTTAAATTAGAACAATTAACTACAATTTAACCGTAAATTCATACATTATTGCGTATAAGTATGTTACAATTTCAACAGAATCAGGTTTTATTGAGGAGAGAATACAATGGCAACAAAGGTTTGGGCTCACAGAGGAGCAAGTGCATATGCACCGGAAAACACAATACCTGCCTTCAAAAAGGCTGTTGAGATGGGCGTATACGGCATTGAACTTGATGTTCACATGAGCGCCGATGAAAAGATAATGGTCATTCATGATGAGTGGGTAGGAAGAACAACAAACGGCAAGGGTAAGGTCAACGAAATGACTTGCCAGGAACTCAAAAAGCTCAGCGCATCAAACAGCATGGAAGGCTTTGAAAATGTGCGTATCCCCACACTCAAAGAGGTCTATGGCCTGCTTAAACCCACATCAGTCATGATAAATGTTGAAATCAAGTGTGAGGCAAATATCTACTACGGTATTTGGGACAAACTTATTGAGCTTGAACAGGAAATGGAAATGAAAGGCAGAGTAATCTATTCTTCGTTCAACCATTATATACTTCTCAAAATAAGAGAAGCGGATCCCGAAGCAAAGATAGTTCTTCTTTATGACAATGCTATGGTCGATCCTTGGGTATATGCCTCATATATGAAAGCAGATGCTGTATGTCCTCATTTCAGAGCTGCTATCAACAGCCCCGGCCTTGTAAAGGGCTGCAAAACAAACGGTGTGGAAGTTTTAGCATGGACTATAAATGAGCCTACGCTTATGCGTGAACTTGCAGATGCGGGTGTTGACGGCATTATAACCAATGTGCCCGATGTTGCTTTGCAGACTATCGCTTCTTTGAATTAGTAAAACTGTGCATAGC
>JAFSFN010000131.1 GCA_017435185.1 Clostridia bacterium
GGTTGAATATTTGCTACAGTGTCATTTGTGAATACCTCTTTTATGATTAATGCATACGCTTTTTAAGTGTCTCTGCAGCTAATATTATACCGAGGCCTACAGCTACTGCTACTATGATATATACTATCCAAACAAAGCTGTAAGGCTCATTTTCGGTGGTGGGATCGGAATTTGGAGAAGGTGTATTGTGCGTGTTTTCGTAGCCTGTGTTTGTTGAATGAGGTGTGGGCGTAGCATTGAGCTTTTTGAGAGACTCGGGAGCTTCTGCCGTTGCTTCGAAAGTCGCTATTTCATTGTTATTCAAATATTTGAATGAGAACATTGCTGTAACAATATCCCCCTCTGTTTCTGCCGATACCGGAGTGAGAGAGAAAGCGGAGGGATTGTTCTTTATCGTGTCGGAGAGCGATTCTGCTACTGTTGCGCTCATGGTAGCGTTGCTTCCTTCCGGAATGGAGAAACCGCTTACGAGTATATCGGAGACTGTAACTGTTGACTTCTCAAGCAGTGATTCTGCAAGGTCGGTAAAATCAACAAGTACGAAGTCTTCATAGCCAAATGTGAACATACCTTGCGCCGCTTCGTCATATTCGGGATATTTTTCATCGGAAGCAAGAACGAGAATGAGTGTGCGGTCATTATGTTCGGCGGTAAGAGTAACTGCCATGCCGGCATCACATGTGCCGTGAGCAAGACCGTTTATGCGGCTGTCCTCGCTTATGACTGATATGGATGGGCGAAGCGTTGAGGAGAAATTACCGTCCATGCTTTCAAGACGATATGATGAAGACGAAAGAATGTTCAATACTGTGGGCTGTGAATATACGGCTGCGCTCAAAATCGCTATATCACGAACGCTTGTGCAGGCCGCAGGGTCATAATCACCGTAAGGATTTGAGTAGTAGGTGGAGGTCATACCCAATTCAGCGGCTGTTTCATTCATGAAAGACACATAATCCTTGCCGTTAGTTTTGCTTATATATGATGCAAGAACGGCTGCAGCATCATCAGCACCCTCAAAGAGAACGGCCGCAAGCAAGTCGTTAGCTGTGAGTAACAATCCTTCATTAAGGCCTATAGCTGATGAGAAATCATGTTCATTGAGCTCGGTTCCGCAGGTGATGTCGGTATCATAGGAAAGTGTGATGGCCGCAAGATATGCTGTCATCAAAGTTGTGATGCCGCCAACAGCAGGAATTTTGGATTCTGTGTTGCCTTTGTAATAAAGTTGTGCATTGCCTGTCAAGTCAACAAGTGATGCAGCCGAAAAGTCCGCAAGGCTGACATCTGTCGGTGTTACGGTGCTTGTGGTTATGGGCTTATCAAAAGAGATTTCCGCAGTTGCTGTCAACGTACAGAGCAATGACGCAAATAAGATAGAAAATGCTAAAACAAAAGCGAAAAAGCGATGCTTTTTCATAGAACGATGACACCCCCGAAAAAATAGTGACGTGTAATGCCGTAAAAAAATAATGGCATTAAAATATACAATAACACTTTGCAGTATAGCATATTATCCCATAAACATCAAAGAACTGATTGTTACTAAATCATTACGAAATTATAAACAAAAATCCGCATGATTGACGCAAAAAACTTCGAGTGCTACAATGATAAAAAATATGAGAATATGGGGGGATAAGGTGAAAACTGCAGCTGACCAGTATGTTAATAATGACATAAATGCTTCATCAGACATATATGCGCAAACAACGCTGCCTATTACCGAACCCGTTGTTCTTCCCGGCGATAAGAGAGGTTATCTGTTTCTGAAAAGAGCGTTTGATCTTGTGGTTTCTGCAATTTCGCTCGTTGTTCTTGTAATACCGCTTGTAATAATTGCTCTTATAATAAAAATTGATTCAAAAGGTCCTGCGTTCTTTCTCCAGGAAAGGCTGGGGCAAAACGGTAAGCCTTTCAAAATAATAAAATTCCGCTCCATGGTGGTGGATGCTGAAAAGCATGGTGCGGTATGGGCAAAAAAGAATGACTCGCGTGTCACAAGAGTGGGCAGGTTCCTTCGTAATTCCAGAATAGACGAGCTACCCCAGCTTATAAATATCTTCCTCGGACATATGAGCTTTGTTGGACCTCGTCCCGAACGACAGGTTTTTTATGACAAGTTTGATCGTAATATACCGCACTTTAAGTACAGGCTCAAGGTCAAGCCCGGCCTTACGGGTCTTGCTCAGATACACGGCGGTTATGAACTTAAGCCCGAAGAAAAAATAATATATGATCTTGAATATATAGAAACACGCTCTTTCTTTGGCGATATAAAGTGCATATTCAAAACACTTCCTCTTGCGATTAATCACAAGGGTGCAAGATAAGTACATATATACAGACTTTTGAAAAATCAGGCAAAGTGCCTGATTTTTTGATATAACCATATAAGTTCAAAATATTTCAGGGCGCTTTTGAAAAAGCGCACTGAAACTATTATAATTTACTTGATTTGGGGTACATAAGCGTCAGTATCCATTCGACCATGCGTGCAGGCAGGAGCCTTTTTAAGAACACGAGTATTTTGTAAGTAACTCCGGGAACACGCCTTACAGGCGGATTTTTTGAACGAATGGTTTTCATTATAGCTTTAACTATGAGCTGAGGATGTGCACCATGCTGTTCATCGTATTCCATCTGAGCGATAGCGTGACGGAAAGCATCGCCGTAAGCGGAATTTTTAGCATCTTCGGTATAGATTCTAGCGGCAGTAAAGCCTGTTCGGACATCACCGGGTTCTATGAGTGATGCACGCACATTATATGGCGCCAGTTCTATGCGAAGTCCTTCTGTAAGTGCCTCGACCGCATATTTGGATGAGCTGTAGAGCGTTTGGAACGGTATTGAGAATATGCCGCCTAC
>JAFSFN010000132.1 GCA_017435185.1 Clostridia bacterium
AGTTTTGCATCCGCATCACTCATAAGGCTGTCGAGCAAAACTTTAACCTCATTTTCTTTATCAGCATTTGCACCGATATAGAGTTTAAGTTTCGGTTCTGTGCCCGAGGGTCTTATTGCTATCCATGCACCGCCGTCAAGCAGATAGCGCAGAACATTTGACTTGGGCAGCATAATTTCACACTCACCGTTTTGATCCTTGCATATACTACTCTGAAAATCCTCACTGCGAACGACCTTGACAGAAGCAAATTCCTCCGGAGAATTCTTTCTGAGCTGTACCATCGCATTTCCGATACGCTCAATGCCTTCTTTGCCCTCAAGAGTATACGATTTTACCGACTCATCATAATAGCCGTATGTTTCGTACATTTCCATCAGCACATCATAGAGCGTTTTTCCCTGTTCCTTATAATATACGCAGGCTTCTGCCAAAAGCATCGCTGCACATATACCGTCCTTATCCCTTGAGAAAGTTCCTGCAAGAAAGCCGTAACTCTCTTCAAAACCGAACAAATATTCTCGTTCCTTTGTCTCTTCACAGATCGCAATCTGCTCGGAAATATATCTGAATCCCGTAAGCACATCACGCATTTCAACACCGAAGTGTTCACATATTTTATCAGCCATGCGTGTACTTACGAGCGATTTAACAACCAGACCGTTTTCACCAAGCGTTCCGTTTTCCTTTTTTGATGACAATATATAATGTATAAGTATGCTGCCTATTTTATTTCCTGTAAGCACCATGAAACTGCCGTCCTTTTTGCGGACTGCGGCTCCAAGTCTGTCAGCATCGGGATCAGTCGCCAATATCGCATCAGCTCCGACCTTGTCAGCAAGTTCAAAAGCAAGGGTAAACGCATCGGGGTCTTCGGGATTTGGCGCTTTAACCGTGGGGAAGTCACCGTTGGGCAGCGCCTGCTGTTCAACCACGCTTACATTATTTATGCCTATACGCTTCAATATTGACTGTACGGGAACATAACCGGTTCCGTGAAGCGGAGTATATACAATTTTAAGCTCGCTGCCTTTCTTTTCAAGCAGTTCTTTGTGCATAAGCAGCGTCTGTGTTGAAGCAAAATACGCTTCATCTATTTCTTCGCCTATCATCACGAGGAGGCCTTCTTTTTTTGCTTTCTCCTCATCCATTGCTTCAACATCAAAGTAATCGACATTGCGTATATATGACAATATTTCATCCGCCTGAACAGGGCCTGCCTGACCACCGTGTTCCCAATACACCTTATAACCGTTATACTGAGTCGGATTATGGCTCGCTGTTATTACAACACCTGCAATACAACCCAAATGCAATATTGTAAACGACAGCTGTGGCACCGAATGAAGCGTGCTGTAAAGATAAGTCTTTATACCGTTGTTTGCGAGTACAAGCGCAGTTTCCTTTGCAAAGACATCGGATTTGTTTCTTGAATCATAAGCAATTGCAACACCTCGCTCTTTTGCGCCATCACAAGTGAGTAAATACTCGGCAAGCCCTTGAGTTGCTCTTCTTACGACATATTTGTTCATGCGATTCGTGCCCGCACCTATTATTCCGCGAAGACCCGCTGTACCAAACTCAAGTTCCTTGTAGAATCTTTCTTCGATTTCTCTCTCATTGCCGCTTATAGACTCAAGCTCATTTTTCAATTCAGTTTCAAGTCCGTCGAATGAAATCCATTTTTTATATTCTTCCTTATACATTTTAGGCCTCCTTAGATACTGTTTGTTGATTTTGTTCCAATTCTTCAAGGCTGCTCAAGCAGCAATCTTGCAAACAACTGTACGCATCATTCTCGCTTACGATTATGTGGTCATTGAAATTTATCTCCATAGCCGCCAAAGCATTGATAACACGCTTTGTAACTTCAACATCTTCCGCAGACGGAGTAAGTTTTCCCGAAGGATGATTATGTGCGAGTATAACACTGTATGCGCCGTGTCTTATGGCACATTCTGCCACTTGCCTCGGATGCAGGCTTGACCTTGTCAGTGTGCCTGTGCTTATCTTTTCGGTATGTATAACTTCTCTTGCCTTGTTAAGCAATACTATAATTGCAACTTCATTTTTACAGTTCTTGAACAGCGGCTTGCAATATAGCATTGCATCGGCAGATGATTTTATCTTGTTTATTTTAACCTCCTGCACTGCCATCCTGTTACTGAGCTCACCTGTTAGTTTCAAAAGAACAGCCGTCTTGATACCGATTCCGGGCACCTTGACCAAATCATGAACTGAAGCGTTTAATACTTCTTTAAGTGAGCCATATCTGTCCAACAATATATGTGCTATTGGATTTGTGTCGATCCTCGGCAGAGAAAATGTGAGCAATAATTCCAACGCCTGATGATCATGAAAGCTGTTTATGCCGTCCTGCTCAATAAAAGTTGCTCTTAATCTTTCTCTGTGTCCTTCATGCATAAAACTTCTCCCACATGCTTTCCTTTTTATACCATGTAATTACATACAATTATAATTAGAAAAAATCATTATGTACAGTTTTTGTTTTATTGAATTTAATATTCTCGTGTGTTATGCTCATCTGGTATGAAAAATAAAGGGGTTTTGGTAATAAACGGTTTTCTCGATTCGGCCGGTTTCAAGGAATTGTACGGCCTTTTTCTTGATGCCTCAAAAAAGTACAGCATCAATTTAGAATTAAAACGAAACTGCGATCTCCTGTTTGATGCATCAAGTTTCAAACCGCTTTTTTCGGAAAGACCCGATTTCATTCTTTTCTGGGACAAGGATATTCGTCTTGCAAAACAACTTGAAGCAGCAGGATTCACATTGTACAATTCAGCACAAAGCATCGAGCTGTGCGACGATAAGTCCCTCACCCATATTGAGCTTTCAAAACACGGCATACCGATGCCCAAAACGATAATCTCACCCATGACGTTCGCCAATATAGGCTATACACATACAGATTTTGCTGACAAAATCTGCGACGAGCTCGGTCTGCCCATTGTAGTAAAAGAATGTTACGGCTCATTCGGGCAGCAGGTAAGTCTCGTACAGACAAAAACAGAACTTGAACGGCTGATAAAAGGAAAAACAGTTCCGATGATATTCCAGGAGTTCATAAAAACGAGTTTTGCTCGTGATGTAAGAATATATGTCGTAGGAGGCAGAGTTATTGCTTCAATGCTCCGAAAGAACACCGATGGTGACTTTCGTGCCAATGTAGGAAACGGCGGCAAAGTTTTCCCATATGAACCCTCCCTCAAAGAAAAAGAACTTGCGGTTTGTGTTTGTGAAAAACTTGGCCTGACATTCGGCGGAGTTGACATACTATTTGGTGAAAACGACGCGCCCTTGCTTTGCGAAGTAAATTCAAACGCACATTTCAAAGGTATTCTTGACTGTACCGGCGTAAATGCCGCCGACGAAATAATCAAATTCATATCAGAGAAAACAGTATGAACGGTATCATAGTATATAATGAAGCTTCGGCCGAACTTAACAAACACTATATAGAAATGTATTTCAGCTCCTGTAAAAAGAGGGGTA
>JAFSFN010000133.1 GCA_017435185.1 Clostridia bacterium
TACTATTGAAAAAATCTGTAGTGATGATATAATAGGTGTAATTGCAGGTGCATCGACACCGGATGGCATAATTAGGGAGGTTATAACCAAAATGAGTGAACTTGAAAAGACGATGGCTGAAGAGGCTGTCGCCGAATCCACCGTAACTGAATCGGTTGCGGAACAAGCAAAAACAACTAAAGAGGAGGCTCCCGCAAGCAACGAGAGCGTGTCAAAGCCCGTCAAGTCGGAAGCCGCAGCTGCCGATAACGGCGACACGAGTTTCGCGGAAGCGTTTGAAAGTACGCTTGTTCGCATAAGAAACGGTCAGTTGATAACGGGCAGCGTCGTACAGATAGTCGATGGCGAAGTTTGCGTCAATATCGGCTATAAATCCGACGGGTTCATTCCCCGTAGCGAATTTTCTGCTGATCCTGATGCAAACCCTGAAGAAATGTTCAAAGTCGGCGATCCTATCGAAGTTGAAGTTTTGAAGGTAAATGACGGTGAAGGCAATGTTTTGCTTTCACGCAAGAGTGTTGAAAGCAAGAAGCTCTGGGACGAGCTTTTGCAGGATGAAGACATTCAGAACAAGGTATTTGACGCTGTTGGTAAGGAAGCTGTTAAGGGCGGTCTTATCGCTACAATGAGCGGCGTAAGAGCATTTGTTCCCGCTTCACAGCTTTCAAACAAGTATATCGAAAACATTTCCGACTTTATCGGTCAGCCCATGAAACTCAAAGTCATCGAAGTTGACAAAGCACGCAAGCGCATCGTTGCTTCTCATAAGGCAATCTTGGTTGCTGAAGCAGCAGAAGCAAAGAAGCAGCTTTGGAGTCAGCTCGAAGTTGGCGCAAAGATGAACGGTATCGTTCGCAGAATCACTGATTTCGGCGTATTTGTTGATATCGGCGGTATCGACGGTCTTGTCCATGTTACAGATGTTGCATGGGGCCGTGTAAAGCACCCCTCCGATGTTCTTTCTGTCGGTCAGGAAATCGAAGTTCTCGTTCGTGATGTTGATGTTGAAAAGCAGCGTGTATCCTTGGGTTACAAGCAGCTTCAGCCCAAGCCTTGGTCTTTGGCAGCTGAAAAGTATCCCATAGGCACAGTTGTAGAAGGCAAAGTCGTTCGTATAGTTCCCTTCGGTGCATTCGTTTCATTGGAACCCACTATCGACGGTTTGATTCATATTTCTCAGGTCGGTGTTAAGCGCATAGCAAAGGTTGAAGACGAAATCAACGTTGGCGACACTGTACGCTGCAAGATTCTTGATGTCAACCCCGAAGCAAAGCGCATCAGCCTCAGCCGCAGAGATGTAATCCTTGAAGAAAATCCCGAGATTGCAGAAGAACTCGCAAAAGAAAAGGAAGAGCGTGAAAAGGCAGCTCAGGAACGTGCAGCACAGCGTGCACAGCAGGCAGCCGAAAAGGCAGCAGCAGCAGCTGAAGCAGCTCCTGCTCAGACAGAGCGTGCAGAGCGTCCCGAACGTGCAGAGCGTCGTCCTCGCCGTGAGGAAGCTGATTATCATCTCCCCCCGGTACAGTCAACAACAACATCGTTGGCAGGCTTGTTCTCCGCTTTGGATCTCTCAGGCGAAGAAGAATAATCACAACAATTCAAAAGCACCTGCAGTTTGCAGGTGCTTTTTTATGCATTGATTTAAGGCGTTTGTTTATGCTTTCAGTGCTTTTTCTTTTGCGATAGCCATAAAGTCTCTTTCACATTCTATATCTGCCTCGTGCGGATATTGTTTTGCGGCTTTCTCAAAAGCATTTTCCCATTTTTTTGCTTCTTCCATATCTTTCTTTGCAAGAAGTGCATAAGCATATCTCGTCCTTATCACCGAAATATACTTTTTCATGGACTGCATGAACTTTTCTTGTTCATTGTTAAGGAATTTATCCAATACTTCCGCCCTGTTCTCCCCTATCAGCTCACAATATATTCTGTCGCACTTCATGAGGCTTGAATAGAGTGCAATAAGTTCAACATTTTCCATGATCTGCTTCATCAACGCTTCAGCCTCTTCAAAGCGCTGCTCATCCATAAGCCTGTTGCACACAAATACGCCCTGAGCCGCAACCATTGAATTGTTTTTCATGTCTTCAAATTCGGGAAGCTCAAACCACTGCGAAGGCATATTTTTAAGTCTGACACCCTCTGCCTGTTGCTCGTTAACTTTCAGCTGAAGAATAAAAGATTTCATTGCCTTTGGGTTTTTACCAAGTGAAAGCGCATTGTATCCGTCATTATCCACCATACCCATTCGCATCGGCACTCCGTTCGTTATTGCAAAAGCGACACCTATCAAAACGAAAACAAGCACCGGATAAACCGCAACACTCGCAAAGTCAAACAACAGTAACAACGCTGCGCAAACTGCCGATATCACAATATTCGCTATTGCTCCGCCGAAATTATACAGCATTACGGGAATCTTGCCGTCTTTCTCAGGAGGCGGAGCTAAAAGACACTGACCGCCTGTGCCAGCAAGAGATAAACGTTTCAATCGCATCTTCCCCTTGCTTTTTATAAGCATAATACTGCCTATTCTGAAAGACGAAAATCTGTAGCCTGTAAGCAATCCGAAAATCAGATGCCCTCCCTCATGTATTATAATATGTAAAAACAACGAAGCATACACAACAAGCAGGATAAGTACAAAACCCTCAATAAAGCCTAATCCCAACTCATCGATGCACTCTATCAAGATTCCGCCCGAGATGCCGCCCACCACCAGATATATCAGCGCAGACACGATCTGCGGCAATGATATTTTCGATTTTTTAGCTTTTTTTGTGTTGTCCATAATAACTCCTTAAATCTGTAAAAGGCTCAAAAGCATTCAGACTTTTGAGCCTTTGTTCTTATCACCAGTAAGGTTTGTATTGTGCTACATTTGCATTGTGCTCATCAAGTGTTTTTGCAAATACGCAAGTGCCGCTCTCATGTGTTGTAAGACAGAAGTAATAGTACTTATTACCCGGTTGCATATAATCTTCATAGGGACGGAGCACAGCTTTGATTGCCGCAGCGCCCGGATTGCTTATAGCCCCCAGGGGTAATCCCTTATGCACATGAGTATTGTACAAAGATGTATTTTGCATTTCTTCGTTTGTAAAACTGAGCTTGTCTCCCGTACCGAGTATGTAGTTCAACGGTGCATCTGACTGGAGCGTCATATCCGCATCCATTCTGTTAAAGAACACTGCCGCTACTTTTGAAAAATCGTCAGTCTTAGCCTCTTTTTCAATGACCGACGCAAGTCTTACAACTTCATCCATAGTCATATTCAGTTCTTCGGCACGAGCAATCATGTCCTCGTCAAAAATCTGAGCAAAACGATCAAGCATCTTTGTGATTATCGTTCTGGGAGTAGCATCTGTATAGACCTCATATGTATCGGGGAACAGATATCCCTCAAGAACATACTTTCTACTCTCGGTAATATTTGACGGTATATCATTAATGAATGAATAATCGCTCTTGAACTCACTGCCGGTCTTGCACAAATTCAGAAACTCGGTCTCACTGTCAAGAACAGAAACTTCAACAAGCCTTTTGGCAATATCTTCAACCGTCATACCTTCCGCAATAGTGAATCTTACAGTAGGCTTTGCAGGATTACCTTCACATATTATATCAACCATCTGAGGAATACTCATGTTTTTAGACAATATGTACGTGCCTGCCTTGAGTTTGCTGGAATTACCGGTAAAGTCAACATAAATCTTAAAAGCCGCCTTACCTATCGCGTGTTTTATAAGGCCTTCGCCATCTTCGCCGCCCGCCTCATATAAAATCTTCGCAATTGTCGATGCACCGCTTCCCCTTGGTATCTCAACCACGATGGGTGTAGCATCTTTCGGGTCTGCGGGAGATATGAGCATATCTTTAACCGCACCGAAAAGCATAACCACTATCAAAATACAAATGAGCAGGCTTGTACCCCAAACAGCAAAAGGACGCCACTTCCTCCATTGGGTATTTTTGTCATTTGACGCATCGTTTTTTTTAGGTTCAAGCTCTTCCTGAGTTACCGCAGGGCGTATTATTGTTTCTGTATCTTTCATGGTTTAGCCCTCCAACATACCCAAATCAATGTCAATGGCTTCCGCCAATATCTTATATACATCTCCAAGCATACGATTCAAACGAAACTCAGCTATCAAAAAGCGTGAAGCATCACTGTTAAGTTGGAGTACCTCACCTACCTTCTGCAAACGTTCCAGAAGTGCATCATCTTTCTTGCCCGAAACAACACTTGCCTGCGCCTGCATTTGCAGCTGATGATACTCTTTTATCAGTGCCTTTGTTGTTTCATTTTCAAAAGCCTTGTCACTTGCTTCTTTGTATTCTTTATATTCTTCGCTCGTGCTCAACAGTTTTGCCAGTTCTCTTGCCTTATCGTATACCATTGGTCTTACACCTCTACTTCTATTATTATAGGCATTATCATCGGTGTTCGCTTAGTCTTAGTGTACAGATAGTTTTTAAGCGAGCCTTTTATATTGTTCTTTATAGATGACCATTCCGACCTATGTGCTCCCTCAAAGAGCATTGCGGTATTGGTCGCTATATTTTTCGCTTCACTCAACAGTTCTTCCGAGCTTCTTACATATACGAAGCCCCTTGATATAACCTCTACAGGCGACAGCAATTTGCCGTTTTTCTTATTGAGTGTCACGACA
>JAFSFN010000134.1 GCA_017435185.1 Clostridia bacterium
ATATCCTCGGAACGATGCAGTTTGATGAAAAACAGTTGGCGGCAGGCGATCTGAGCGGCGACGGCAAGATAAATTCAAGAGATGTTGCTTCGCTTCAGAAGCTGATATTGGGATAAAGCAAGCAAAAAGCATATAACAGAAAAAACAAAAGGTCATCGGTCAACCGATGGCCTTTTTGCTGAAAATAAATTGTGAACGGTTCATATATAATGCAAAAAAGCCATTGAATTATATATAGAGTGATGATACAATATGATGTGTTCAGAACAAAACAAAAACAATATATATGGTGGAGAACTTAAAAATGACAAACCTTTCTCAGAATGCTGTCAAAGTGCTTGAAAGAAGATATTTAAGCCGTGACGGAGCAGGAAATTTGACCGAGACGCCCGAGGGGCTTTTCAGGCGTGTTGCCGATGCGATAGCTTTGGGCGATGCACGCTTTGATTCAGACGCTGACATCAAACGCACTTCCGATGAGTTCTATGAGCTTATGACGAATCTGTATTTTATGCCTAATTCGCCCACGCTCATGAATGCCGGAAAACCGCTCGGTCAGCTTTCGGCTTGCTTTGTGCTTCCTGTAGACGATTCTATGATGGATATTTTTGATGCTGTCAAGAATGCGGCGCTTATACATCAGAGCGGCGGCGGAACGGGCTTCTCATTCTCACGCCTGCGTCCCGCAGGTTCCCAGGTGCGCTCGACGGGCGGCATAGCTTCGGGCCCCATCAGTTTTATGAAAGTGTTCAACTCCGCAACCGAGGCGGTCAAGCAGGGCGGTACACGCCGTGGCGCAAATATGGGCATACTTCGAGTAGACCACCCCGATATAGTTGATTTTATAAAATGCAAGACGGACAATGCTGAAATAACCAATTTCAACATAAGCGTCGGTTTAACCGAAAAATTCATGGAAGCAGTCTGCACAGACAGTAATTATGACCTCGTTGACCCGAGAGACTTAAAAGTTGTTGACTCCATCAATGCAAAAGAAGTTTTCGACCTTATAGTGGACCAGGCGTGGAAAAACGGCGAGCCCGGAATTGTATTCCTCGACAGAATGAACAGGGACAATGTCGTTCCCTGCCTGGGTGATATAGAATCAACCAATCCTTGCGGTGAACAGCCGCTTCTGCCTTATGAAAGCTGTAATCTCGGCTCAATAAACCTTGCAAAAATGCTTAAACGCACAGGTGATACATTTACCATAGACTATGAGCTTATGGGCAATGTTGTGGAAAAGGCTGTTCATTTCCTTGACAATGTTATCGAAGTAAACAGATATCCGCTTCCCGAGATAGACGCAACTACTCGTGCAACACGAAAGATAGGTCTTGGCGTTATGGGTTTTGCCGATATGCTCTACCGTCTCAATATTCCTTATAATTCCGAGGAAGGAATTGAAAAAGCGAGTGAGGTAATGTCCTTTATAAACAAGCGTGCCCACGAAGCATCGGTGCGTTTGGGCAGAAAGCGGGGTGCATTCCCTCTCTACCATGACAGTACGATGATAGACGACGGTTTGCCGCCGCACAGAAACGCCACATGCACTACAATTGCACCCACGGGCACAATATCAATAATATGCAGTGCGTCAAGCGGCGTAGAGCCTTTGTTTGCGCTTTCTTTCGTGAGAAATGTCATGGACAATGACGAACTTCCGCAGGTAGACCCCTATTTTGAAGAAGTGGCGAAGCGTGAGGGCTTCTATTCCGAAGCACTCATGAGAAAGATAGCAAAAGAAGGCACTCTTGCTCATATTGACGAAGTGCCTGAGCATATAAAGAAAGTCTTTGTTACGGCGCACGATATTTCTCCCAAATATCACATAAGAATGCAGTCTGCATTCCAGCGTTTCACTGATAATGCGGTTTCAAAAACAGTCAACTTCAAGAGCGAAGCGACAAGGGAAGAAGTGCGTGAAGTATTCATGCTTGCATATCGTTTGGGCTGTAAGGGCGTGACGATATATCGTGACGGAAGCAGGGATTCACAGGTCCTGTATGTGGGCGATAAAAAGAAAGATGATAATGAGACGCAGATGAGCCGGGTTCCCGTTGAAACGGCAATAGTCAGCTCTGTTGCTCCGCGTCCCAGACCCGAAGTGACAAGGGGTATAACTGAGAAAGTCGTTATCGGATGCGGAAACCTTTATGTCACCGTCAACTATGACGAACAGGGCATTTGCGAAGTGTTTGCCAACCTTGGTCGTGCAGGCGGCTGCCCGAGCCAGAGCGAAGCGACCAGCCGACTTATATCAACGGCACTGCGTTCGGGCATGGATGTAAACTCCATAATCGAACAGCTCAAGGGCATACGCTGTCATTCTACTTTGCGCCAAAGAGCAGTTAATTCCAACATAAAAGTGCTTTCCTGTCCCGATGCGATAGGCAAAGTGCTTGAAAAGGTTGTAAAGATAAGAGAAATGGAAGAAGCTCAGCGTAAGACGGAGATAATTCCTGCAGTTGAAACTGTCGAAAACGAAGAAATCGTGCAGATACCGGGCAAATATGAGAAAGAAAAAGGCAAGTCATCAATATGTCCCGAATGCGGAAGCAGTGTTGAACACGAGAGCGGATGCATGATATGCAGAAGCTGTGGCTACAGTAAGTGCGGATAAAACATTTATTTATTACCAAATAAACTGTTTACAAGTGATGATTGCACTGATACAATTAGAACATAGCATATAATTTACAATTATATAATTATGTGCAATATAACAGCACATTAGTGTGCAAAATTCCATAAGGGGAGTAAGTTAATGAAAGATTACACAGCAGCAAACATACGCAATGTGGGCATATTCGGTCACGGCGGCGAAGGTAAGACGACTTTGACTGAAGCCATGCTCTTTAATGCCGGCGTAATAGAGCGTATCGGCAAGGTGGAGAACGGCACGACAACTACGGACTATGATCCCGAAGAAGTTAAGCGTACTATCTCTATAAATGCGGCACTGGCACCCCTCGAATGGAAGAATGTCAAGGTGAATCTCATTGATGCACCGGGCTTCTTCGATTTTTACGGTGAAGTTGCAGCAGCCATGGCTTTGGCAGACGCCGCTCTCATAGTTGTCGGTGCGGTATCCGGCGTTGTAGTCGGCGCAGAAAAGGCTATGGATATGTGCAAGAAGAGCGGTAAGGCTCGCATGATGGTAGTTAACCAGATGGACAGAGAAAATGCCAACTTCTCAAAGGTAATGAGCGGCATAACAGAAAAGTTCGGTCCTTCTGTTGTTCCCATTCAGCTTCCCATCGTTGATAAGGGACAGTTTGTGGGTTATGTAGATATCGTCAATATGACAGCAAAGCTCTTTGACGGCAAGGGTGAAAAGGATACGGCAATTCCCTCCGCACTCGAAGGCGAAGCTCAGGAATATTATGAAAAGCTCATGGAAGCAGCAGCCGAGAGCGATGAAGAACTCATGGAGAAATTCTTTGAAGAGGGCGAACTCTCCAAGGAAGAAATGCTCACAGGTCTTTCAAAGGGCGTTCGTGACGGCGTAGTCACACCCGTATGCTGCTGTGCGGCATTGCCCAATATCGGTGTTGCAACATTGCTTGACAACATCGTTAAGTATCTCCCCTCCGCAGCAGATATGCCTGCTGTTGAAGCGGAAAATGCAAAGACAGGCGAAAAGGTCAAGATTGAAAAAGACGGCAAGTTCGTTGCTCAGGTCATGAAGACAGTCGTTGACCAGTTCGGTAAGTTCTCCATAATAAAGGTTCTCTCCGGCACATTGTCGGCAGATGTAACTCCTTACAATGCAAACCAGGAAAAGAGCGAGAAGAGCAGTACACCTTACTATTTCTGCGGCAAGAAGACAGCCAATATCGACAAGCTCCATGCAGGCGATATCGGTGCTATCTCCAAGCTCCAGATAACTGTAACGGGCGATACTCTTTGCGATGCTTCCAACCCTGTGAAG
>JAFSFN010000135.1 GCA_017435185.1 Clostridia bacterium
ATCCACGGTAGACAGCGGCAATCTTGCGGCGTGCCTTTTGACCTGCGAACAGGCACTTTGGGAACTCAAATGCGACTCGCTTGCAAAAAAAGCGGGTGAATTGGCAAGAAATATGGATTTCAGGTGCCTTTATAACGAGCAAAGGGCACAGTTCCACATAGGCTATGATGCAGAGTCAAATGAGCTTTCAAAATCATGGTATGATCTGCTTGCGTCGGAAGCAAGGCTTACAACGCTTGTTGCGATTGCGCTCGGGCAGGTAAAAACAAAGGCATATTACAGCCTTTCAAGACTGCTTGTACCGACGGACGGCGGCAGAGCACTCATATCCTGGAGCGGTACAATGTTTGAATATCTCATGCCCATGCTTTTCACGGGTGCAGTGAAAGGTACTCTTATATATGAAACAGCTCATGCCGCGGTGAAAACACAGATAGGATACAATCGTGATGTATGGGGTATATCCGAATCGGGATATCATGCTTTTGACAGACAGCTCTATTATCAGTACAGAGCTTTCGGCATACCGAAGCTGTCGCTTATGCCGACACATGAAAAGGAGATTGTCATATCACCGTATTCGTCTGCACTTGCGCTCATGGTCAAGAAAGAGCAGGCGGCGGCAAATCTGTACAAGCTCTCAAAAATGGGTATGCTTGCAAAATACGGAATGTATGAAGCTATAGATTTTTCGCCGTCGAGAATAGGCGGCGAAACCGGTGAAAAAGTGTGCAGTTTCATGGCGCACCATCAGGGCATGACTTTATGCGCCATAAATAATGTGCTTAATAAAGAAAATATAACCACACGCTTTTTGCGTGTGCCGGAGATAAGAGCAATAAAGCTGTTGTCGGAAGAAAAAAGGCCATCAATGGCGATAATGATACGAGAATTTGAAAGCTCGGTATATAAAAATGAAAGCAAGAACACGGAGAATGAATATAAGCCGAGAACGGTCGCATGGAACAAGGAGAATTCGGCAAATAGCAGGACCGCTCAAACACAGCTTCTGTCAAACGGTACATATAATGTGCTCATAGGTGATGATGGCGGCGGCTACAGCAAATGCCACGATGTGATGCTCAGCAGATACAGAAAGGAAGCTGAAAAGGGCAGGAACGGAGTGCATTTCTGCATGCGGCATGATAATAAGGTGTTCTCAATGTCGAGTGCGGACGAGTGCATACCTGACAGCGGCGAGATAGTGCTTGAACCTCAGGGCGTTAAGTTCAGCCGCAGGGACGGAGCACTTTCATCAAGGCTTGAAGTATGCGTTTCGCCGAATCATAACGCCGAGATAAGGCGGCTCATGATAGCAAATCACGGAAATGAAGATGCCGAGATAGAAATAGGCGTATTTTTTGATGTATGCCTTGCGTCCCAGGCGGAAGACCTTTCGCACAGTGCTTTTGTTAAGGTGCGTACCGATGCCGAAAAAGAGGACGGCACATTGCTCTTTTTCCGAAGAAGCAAGAGCGGCAACGATGATGACGGCAGATTTATGCATTGCAGTGTCGTAACTGATGCGGATGACGCAAAGATACGGTACTGCACCGACAGGCTCATTATGCCCGGCAGAGGAAAAAGCGAAAAAGAAGCACTCATGACGCCGTTTTTGCAGGATAAGGAAATCAAATCGCCTGTCGAAGTAGGTTTTTGTGCAAGACTTACGCTCAATGTAAAAGCTGAGGAAGCTAAAAACGTTTCATTTGTCATGGGCTTTGCAAACAGCAGAAAACAGGCACTATCGGATGCGGCAGAGCTCAAGGGTGATGTGAACAACATAATTTCTCAGGCATGGACATATACAAAAAATGCACTCAGGTTTGAGGGCGTTACAAAAGGCAAGGCGGATATGTTCGAGCGTGCAGTGTCGTGCATGCTTGCACATAAAGCGCACAAACCCCATGAAACAGTGGATTGCAGTGGCGGAGTGAATGAACTGTGGCGAATGGGCATATCGGGAGATAAACCGATAATACTCATGTATGTGTCAAAGATAACTCAGTCAAGAATGGTAAAAACACTGCTTGAACTCATATCCTACATGACTGCAAGGGGCGTTGAAGCAGACCTTGTGCTTGTAGGCGAGTATCCGCACGAATACAGGAATGAACTAAAACGCAGGATAGAAGAACTCATATCCGCATACGCAAGGCTTTCGAGCAATGTTTATCTGCTTCACGGCTATAATCTGAGTGATGATGATAAAATGCTGCTTCGTGCTTTTGCGACAATTGAGATAGAATCGTCAAGAAGTCTTGACAAGCAGTTCGTGCTTACAGACGATGACGGCGAAGAAAATATGTCGGCAAGAAAGATATATCCCATGTACGGACGGACAAGGGGCTCGTTTGTCAATCGCAGAAAAGAGCTTTTGTTCGACAACGGCTTTGGCGGCTTTGACGGAAAGACTAAGGAGTATGTGATATACAAAGACGGAGACAGCATGACGCCGATGCCCTGGTGCAATATACTTGCCAATGAAAGATTCGGCAGTATTGTGAGTGAAAAAGGCGGCGGATTTACCTGGAACGGAAACAGCCGTGAACATAAGCTCACAAGTGCCGATAACGATCCTATATATGACAGAAGCTCGGAGTACATCTTGATAAGCGACAATGAGAACGGACGAGTGTGGAATTTATGTTCATATAATAAAGGCAATGAAGTACGGCATGGAATAGGATATACACGCTTTATTTCCCAAGAGGAAGAAACAGATGCAGAACTTTGTGTGTTTGTTGACAGCGAAAAAAGCGTAAAATATTCCGTGCTCACACTCACAAATCCGATGATGCACAAGCGCTGTTTGAGCATTATGTACAATGTTGAGTGGTGTCTTGGCGAAAAACTCAATACTGAGTCGGTTCAGACTGAGTTTGATAACGGCATATTGTTTGCTCGTTCTTTCAGAAACAGTGCCGATTCGGGCTTTGCTTATATTGCAATACCCCGGATGAGCGTTGAATATACAGGCGATAAAGCTCATATTAAAGGCGGAGCCGTCCATGCCGAGCATCTCAACTCAAAAGTCGGACTGGGACTTGGCGGAGTGGGTGCGCTCAGGACGGATATAACGCTTGATGCAGGCGAAACGAAGACGATTGTATTTTTGCTCGGTGAGGACAGCAAGGAAAATGCACATGAATTATACCGAAAGTGCAATGTCGAATATATCGAAGAAAGGCGCAGACTGCTTGCTCAAGCGTGGGATGAGCGTCTTGGCGTATTCAGGGTAAAAACACCTGATACAGCCACCAATATCGCACTTAATTACCTGCTGTTGTATCAGCTCTATTCGTCAAGGCTTTTGGGCAGAACCGGTTACTATCAGTGCGGCGGCGCAACAGGCTATCGAGACCAGCTTCAGGATATGCTTGCGTTGAAAATGACAGCGCCCGAAAAACTGCGTGCACATATTGTAAAATGTGCTTCAAAACAGTTTGAAGCAGGTGATGTACTGCACTGGTGGCATGAGCCGAGCAGAGGAATACGAACAAGGTGCTCCGACGACAAAATGTTCCTGCCGTATGCAGTGTGCGAATATATAGAGACTACGCATGATGCGTCAGTGCTTGATGAAGAAGTGTCTTTCCTTGCGGATATGCCGCTTGGTGATAGGGAAAATCTATATTGCCATATGGCAGATTCCGATGTAAAGGCGTCGGTTTACGAACATTGTGTAAGAGCGATAAACAATGCTTGTACATCGGGTTCACATTCGCTTCCTCTTATCGGCGGCTGTGACTGGAATGACGGAATGGACGAACTCGGAAAAGACGGCGGCGAAAGTGTGTGGCTTGCGATGTTCATTGTTTATGTGCTTGAACGTTTTATAAAGATAGCGCATATGCGCAGAGATGAAGAAAATGCGGAGCGTTTCTCAAAAACTGCTCAAGAGCTGCGCAAAGCAATAGAAAAAGACGGCTGGGACGGCGCATGGTACAGAAGAGCATACCTTGGCGACGGTACGCCGCTGGGCTCACATATAAACGATGAATGCAGTATAGATTTGCTTTCGCAATCGTGGGCGGTATTCTGTGATGCTGTTCATGCAAGGGAAGCGTTTGATTCGGCTCAGGCAATGCTCATTGATGAAGAGAACGGCATAATAAAACTGCTTGCACCTCCGTTTGATGATTCCAAGGTCAGGGTAGGATATATCGAGGAATATCTGCCGGGCGTGCGTGAAAACGGCGGACAGTACACTCATGCGGCGGCATGGCTTGTAATAGCGGCGTGCAAACTGGGCTTGAAAAATGAAGCAAACAGATTTTTCTCAAT